>CAMAJC010000046.1 GCA_945835425.1 uncultured Clostridia bacterium | reverse complement strand
AAAATGGATTTTTTGAGTTTTCCCGGCAATTTTGAGTTGTTATTTGGACAGATTATGTGTAAACTGTGTACAGAAGCTCAGAACGGCCCGGTCTCCAATTGACCGGTCAGGCTGCGCAGACTATCTGAAAGGGGAATTCTTTTATGAAACAAGCTGCTTCGGCCGCACCGAAGAAAAAGAAAAAAGGATTGCTTTACGACCTGAAAAAGCACTGGATCATGTGGCTGATGCTGGTTCCGGTCATCGTATTCTTCATTGTATTCCATTATCTTCCGATGGCGGGCGTCTATCTGGCGTTCACCGACTTTTCCTTTAAAGGCGGCCTGTTCGGCAGCCCCTGGGTCGGCATGCAGAACTTCAAGACCCTGTGGGATCAGGGCAAGATCGCTTACCTGACCAGGAATACCATCTGCTATAATATCGCTTTTATCTTCCTCGGCAACTTCTGCCAGATCGCGGCAGCGATCGTCCTGTCGCGGATGACCAATAAGATCATGAAGAAAACCTATCAGACGATCATGTTCCTGCCCTACTTCGTCTCTTACGTTATTGTACAGGCTTTCTCCTACGCTCTGTTCAACTCCGGTTCCGGCATGGTCACGATGCTGGTGCGCAACCTGACCGGCAACGCAGGCTTCGCGCCCTATTCGACACCCGGCATCTGGAAGTACATCATCGTTTTGGTTTACCTCTGGAAGCAGATCGGCTACGGCACCGTCGTCTATCTCGCGGCCATCACCTCCATCGGCGACGATTATTATGAAGCGGCGCAGATCGACGGCGCGTCGGTCATGCAGCAGATCCGCTACATCACCATCCCGCTGCTGGTTCCGACCTTTATCGTCCTGCTGCTGCTGGCACTGGGCCAGATCATGAGAGGCCAGTTCGAGCTGTTCTATCAGCTGGTCGGCAACCAGGGTCAGCTGTTTGAGGCGACCGATATCCTCGATACCTTCGTCTTCCGTATGCTGCGCGTCAGCTTCGACGTCGGCATCGGTTCCGCAGCCGGTCTCTACCAGTCGCTGGTCGGCTTCTGCCTGATTATGTTCATCAACTGGGCAATCAAGCGCAACCACGAAGAATACGCCCTGTTCTAAAGAAAGGAGGATGTACAAATGGCTAAAGCAAATAAGATCAAGACCACAAAGGACCAGAAGATTTTCAACTGCATCGCTTATCCGCTGCTGACGCTGGTCACGGTCGCCTGTCTGATTCCTTTCTGGATGATCGTTGTCACCTCCTTCACGGACAACTCCTACATCGCGGTCAACGGCTACCAGCTGTTCCCGACCGCATGGTCGCTGGCGGCTTACCAGTACCTGTTCAAAGCACCGAAAGCGATTCTGCGTGCCTACTGCGTCACGATCGGCATCACCGTCACCGGTACGGTCATCGGTCTGACCTGCATGACCATGGCAGGCTACGTTCTGAACCGTAAGGACTTTCCTTACCGCAACCACGTTTCCTTCTTTATCTACTTCACCACCCTGTTCTCCGGCGGCATGGTTCCCAGCTACATTTTGATGGTTTCCGTCCTTGACCTGCAGAACAGCTACTGGTCGGTCATTCTGGCCGGTCTGATGAGCCCGTTCCTCATCATCCTGATGCGCAACTTCATGAAGTCCATCCCGGACGCTCTGATCGAAGCAGCGACCATCGACGGCGCCAATGACTTCCAGATTTTCGTCAAGATCATTATCCATCTGGCAGGTCCCGGCATCGCGACCGTCTGCCTGTTCCTGGCGCTGGGTTACTGGAACAACTGGTACACCCCGATGCTTTACCTGACCAAATCAAAGATGTATCCGCTCCAGTACTACCTTTATAACATCCTGACCTCTGCCCAGTCGGCGCAGCAGTCCGGACAGGCTGTCGAAGGCGTCCAGTTCCCGGGCGAGTCGATCAAGATGGCCATGGCAGTTGTTGCGACCGGCCCGATCCTGCTCCTCTACCCTTATGTACAGAAATATTTCGTCAAAGGTATTACCATCGGCGCAGTCAAAGGTTAATCCGTAAAAAGTCCGGGCGCGTTTCCCGGTATGATAAACTTTTCTTAACAGGAGGCATTCAAATGAAAAAATCCTTTAAACTGGCAGCTATCGTAGCAGCCCTCGCAGTAACCGCTTCCATGGCGTTTGCCAGCTGCGGCAATTCTTCTTCCGGCGGCTCTTCCGGCAGCGGAAACAGCGGCAGCACCGGTTCTGCCGGCACTTCTGAAACCGGCGGCGATACCGGCGCAGTAACCGTAGGCCGCAACGGAGACGTCTGGGTGAACGGCAATGGCGATGAGTTCGATATCTCAAAGGAAGTTGACTTGATGGTTTACACCGTTTTCGGTGGTGGCGGAACCGATGTCGATATGGTCATTGAGGAAGCGAATAAACTAAACAAAGAACTGGTCAACGTCAATGTCGACGTACAGGTCATGAATGACTGGGCGACCCGTTACAACCTGGCTCTGTCTTCCGGCGAAAAGATCGACCTGATCTGGACCGCTATGTGGTTCCAGTATCAGCCCTACGCTTTCGACGGCGCATGGTACGACATCACCGATATGCTCAATGATACTGTTCCTGAATTACGCGATCTGATTGGTGAGGACACCTTGAAACAGTGCCGTATTGATGGTCGTGACTATGGTATCCCTTCTTCCAATAAAACAAATGCTCAGTGGGGCGTTGTCTGGCGTGAAGACCTCCGCAAAGAGATGGGCTGCTCTGAGATCACCAGCATTGAAACAATGGAAGAGTACGCGGAAGCCATCCTCGCCAACCATCCCGAGATGATTCCTTTCTGTGAATCCGCTTCCGGCGGTATGTTCCACTCCCTGTCCGAGCAGTCCCATTCCTTTATCGGCCTGGGCAACCCGCAGTTCAGCTACGGTGTCGGCTATAAGACAGATACCAAAGAACTGTATCAGTGGGATAACACCGACTGGTTCCGTGATTATGTCAAGACGATGCGCAAGTGGATCGTCAACGGCTACTGCCAGCCCGATATCGGTTCCACGACCGACGACCCGACCAACGGCATCCTGACCGGCAAATACGCTGGTGCAGACTGCCTCACGCCCGGCAATATGCCCCGTCTGATCGACGCGGCTACGGCAAACGGCTGGGAAGTTGACTACATGAGTTATGGCGAAATGTACCAGTGGACCTATTGGGAGTCTCCTATCAGCATGACCTTTGCAATTCCTGCCTCCTCTGAGAACGCTGAGAGAACATTGATGTGGGCATATACTGTTATGACTAACGATGAACTCTACAATATCTATGACTGCGGTATCGAAGGCGTTCATTATGAGTTTGATGAAGATGGTTACTATGTATCTCTCAACGATGCGACTAACCCCGGTTATCTGCAGAACGGTCTTGCTTTAACCAACTTCCTTTTCAACAAAAATGCTAAGCACTATACCAGATCGTATCAGTGGGTTTTGGATTACTATGAAGAATCCATTGAACCCTATATTGTCGAGAACGTATTCCAGAACTTTGCTGAAAATTACTCCTCTTACTCCGACCTGCAGACCGCAAACGCTGAACTCCACAACCAGTACAAGTGGCCGATCATCCGCGGCGCAATGGAAGATCCGGAAGCAGCTCTGGACGACGCTCTGGCAAGACAGGACGCTGCCGGCCGTCAGGAGATCATCGAGCACGTCAAAGAACAGTTTGCTGATTATCTCGCTGGCCTCGAATAATTATCAGAAATTATATGCAAGTGTGCTTGCAGCGGCGGATGGCGAAGGCTGTCCGCCGTTTTTCTTGTCAAACGTTTCCCGATAAGGGATAATGAAAAAGTGAAAATCATTTATAGAAAGGATATGAAGTTATGCAGAACAAGTTTTTCTCGACCGATAAGCTGTCCGACCGCGTGACCCGCATCCACGGCATGGGCGGAGAGCTGTGCTATCTGATCGAAGGCGACGAGCGGGCGCTTCTGATCGACGGGCTGACCGGCGTCGGCTCGCTCAAAGCTTTTGTCCGGGAGCTGACCGAACTGCCGGTCGTCATGGCCGCGACCCATGGACATATGGACCATGTGGGCGCGGCATGGGAAATCGGCGAAGTATTCATCCATCCGGACGATATTGCCCTGATGTACACCCCGACCCACTCCGCACCGGAAGGACGGCTGGGCTTTGCTTCCGCTCCGAGTCCCATGGGCGGTGAAAAGCGGACAAAACCGGTTTTATCCGATGTTCCTGCTCCCCATCCTGTGAAAACCTATCCCATTTATGAGGGCGATATTTTCGACCTCGGCGGCGTAGAGATCGAAGTGGTCTCCGTTCCCGGTCATACGCAGGGTACAGTCGTTTTCCTCGACCGTGCGGCAAGAGTCGTCTATTCGGGCGACGCCTGCAATGCCAACACGCTGGTCTACATGCCCTGTTCGACGACCATTGAAGAATACAAGGAGAGCCTGCTCCACTTTAAATCCTACCAGAAGGATTTCGACGTCATGTACGGCGGACACGGCGCAGTCGCCATCCCCAATACCATCATCGACGATGCCATCGCCATGTGCGAGCGGATCCTTGCGGGAACCGACGAAGCGGTAGAGACCCCTGCCATCGGCGGCGGCACTGCGCTGCTCGGCTCGGCAAGAGGGGAGAACTACCTTCCGGCCTGCGGCGGCTTTGCCAACATCATGTACAGGAAAGAAATGCTGCATAAACGTCCCCATCCCGTTATCAAGGATGAACCGAATCTGCATCGGTAAACGGCAGAAAGGAAGATTCGATGGAAAACAAATTCTTTACATCCAAAAAGATTTATGACAACGTGACCTGTATCACTGGGATGGGCGGAGAGCTTTGCTACCTGGTGGAAGGGAAGGAACGGGCGCTTCTGATCGACGGTCTGTCCGGCGTCGGCAGCCTGCGGGCATTTGTCCGGGAGCTGACCGAGCTGCCGGTGACGCTGGTCATCACCCACGGCCATGTGGACCATGCGCCTGCTATCTACGAGTTCGGCGAAGGCTATATCCATCCCGACGATATCGCCCTGATGTACTCGCCGCTTCATTCCTCGATGGAACGGCGGCTGAACTTCGCCCTCGGCGGCAAGCGGATGGGCACCCTGCGGACCGAGCCGACCATGGCGGACGTGATCCCCTCCGTACCGGTCAAAACCTACCCGGTTTATGACGGCGATATCTTTGACCTCGGCGGCACGCAGATCGAGGTCGTTCATGTTCCCGGCCATACCTACGGCTCGATCGCCCTGATCGATAAGGACAACCGCGCCTGCTATACCGGCGACTGCTGCAACGCAAACACCCTGCTGTTCCTGCCCGGTTCGACCACCATTGAGGAATACAAGGAAAGCCTGCTGCACTTCAAGACCAAGCAGGGCGATTTCGACGTCTGCTGGGGCGGACACGGCGCAGGCTCCGTCCCGAACACGGTCATTGACGAGGGCATTGCGCTGTGCGACGAGATTCTCGCCGGCACCGACGATGCGGTTGAGACCGATTACACCGGCCGTCCCTGCATTTATGCCAAGAAAAAAGGCGAGCGGTTCAACCGCCTGGACGGCGGCGTCATGAACATTGCCTATTCCCGCGAGATGCTCCATAAACGTCCCCACCCGGTTATCAAAGGGGAGCCAAACCTCTATAAATAAGCATATCACAACAGGAAAAACCGCCGCAGATCCCGTTTTGGAGGTCTGCGGCGGTTTTATATTTTATCGTGCGATATAATTGAGCGGATTGCGGGTGCGGTTGTTGACATGCACCTCGAAATGCAGGTGGTTGCCGGTGGCATAGCCGGTCATGCCGACAAAGCCGATCAGATCGCCTCCGGCCACCTCATCGCCGACCGAAACGTTCAGCGAGCTGCAGTGGGCGTACAGGGTGCGGACGCCGTTGCCATGGTCGATGACGACGCAGTTGCCGTAGGTGTAGTACCAGCCTGCCACAACGACTGTACCGGACGCGGCCGCATAAATATCGGTGCCGGCGTCGATGGCAAGGTCGATGCCCTGGTGGCTGTCTTCGCCGTACTGACAGGTCGCGGTGCCGCCGTTATCCGGCAGCGGCCAGACAAACGCCTCGTCGATCACACCGCTGCCGGTGTCGCCGTAATAGCTGGCGCTGTAGGTCGTTTCGTCTGCATTTCCGGCGGTCATCTGCTGGGTGACCGGCTGGGTAATAACCGTTTCCGACAGGATAAGGCGGGAAGTTTCCTTGCCGTTTACCGAGACGACGTTGGCGGTGACGGTCTTTTCGCCGTTGACGCCGGGGGTGATGACCTGCGCGGGACCGTAGCTCTCGGAAGTGTCCTCGACGATCTCGGTCTCAAAGGGGATGGAGACGGTCTCGGTGACGGTCTTTTCGCACTGGACCTGCAGCAGCGGCTCCGTGACCTTCAGGGTCAGGACGTCGCCTTCCCGAATCTCCGCAGGCAGCGTTCCGTTCAGCTGGGAAAACTCGTCCGCCGTCATGTCAAAATAAGCCGCGATGGAGGAAAGGCTGTCTCCGGCCTTGACCATATAGTCTTTGGAAGTGACGACCTTCGATTCCAGCACCGACTTGATGCCGGAATAGGTCAGCAGGTCTCCAGCAGGATAGGTGCCGTCAATCAGCTTCACGTCCCGCGTAAAGCTGATCTTTTCGCCCTCAGCGCCGGTGGCGTAGAGCGCCTTGCAGCTCTCGAGGATGCTGCGCAGGGTGTCTCCGGACGAGAACGCGCCGTAGAACTGCCCGTCGATGTACAGGCCGCAGCCGCGCAGGGTCGCCGTCGCGGAAGTACCGGTGGAGGACATCGGCTCGGCGGTGACAGGGGACTGATCGTAGGCCGCAAAGGTGATCTTTTCTTCCTGGCTGAGGATCAGGGCCGTGGGCTGAACCGAATCGTCGGTCTCAGCCGCCGCCGTCACTTCACTGACCGTGAACAGGCTCTGGGGCATCGTGTCCATCCAGCTGCCGAACATCGTCTTGACGCAGCCGCTCAGGGCGATGATGCCCACGGCCGGCAGGATGATGCTCATACTGGAGATCAGGGGTCTTTTGTATGTACGTTTTTTCTGGTGCAAGCTTTTATGCTCCTTTCGTAAGCAAATCGGTTCCCTCATACGCCTATTTCCCGAAGGCGCGGTACCGGCAGTCCAAAAAATTACAAACCGGTAACGATGAACCTGTCCCTATTATACCACAAAAACGAAAGAATGCAACCGAAAAACGGAAGTTGTTTGCCGCTAACAGGAAATATTGTACAAACGCACAAGGATTTTACCAGCTCTTTGACGATAATATGCGCAAATCACAGAGGAAATTGCCGGTATTTCGGGATTTGGATAATATTTTGTACAATTAAATGGCGGAAAATTTCCTGCAAAGAATGATAAAAACGGGCGAATAATGGCGGTTTTGCGCCGGTTTATTTCCTGTCCGATACTCTCAGTTTCACTCTGTTCAAACCGGGAAAAATATGTTATACTAAAAGTAACTGACCATAAACGCAGATTCCCTTTTGGAAAGGAAAGAAGATATATGTCATTTCCCATGGATCATATCCGCAATTTCTGTATCATTGCCCATATTGACCACGGTAAATCCACTCTCGCCGACCGGATTCTGGAGCGCACCAGCTCGGTCGCTATGCGGGAGATGGAGGATCAGCTGCTGGACGATATGGAGATCGAACGGGAGCGCGGCATCACCATCAAAGCCCGCGCCGTCAATTTAAGCTACACCGCCAAAAACGGCGAGGTCTACAACTTCAACCTGATCGATACCCCCGGCCACGTCGACTTCAACTATGAGGTTTCCCGGTCCCTGGCGGCCTGCGAGGGCGCCGTACTGGTTGTCGACGCATCCCAGGGCATCGAGGCCCAGACCCTGGCCAATACCTATCTGGCGGTCGACCATAACCTCGAGGTGGTGCCGGTCGTCAACAAGATCGACCTGCCTGCCGCTGACCCGGAGCGGGTCTGCCACGAGATCGAGGACGTCATCGGCCTGCCTGCCATGGACGCGCCGCGCATCTCCGCCAAGGCCGGCATCGGTATCGAGGAGGTTATGGAGCGGATCGTGACCGATATCCCGGCGCCCACAGGCGACCCGGAGGCACCGCTGCAGGCGCTGATTTTTGACTCTTATTATGACGCCTACCGCGGCGTTATCATCTATGTCCGCGTCAAGGAGGGCACCCTTCGCAAAGACAGCCGGATTCACCTGATGGCCACCGGCGCGGAGTTTGACGTCGTCGAGATCGGGCATATGGGCGCGAAAAAGCTGGCTCCCTGCGACGAGCTGAAAGCAGGCGACGTCGGCTACATCACCGCATCGATCAAATCGATCGCCGATACCCGCGTCGGCGACACCGTCACTCTGGCGGACAATCCCGCTGCGGAGGCGCTGCCCGGCTACCGCAAGGTCAACCCGATGGTCTACTGCGGCATCTACCCGGCCGACGGCGCGAAATATCCCGACCTGCGGGAAGCGCTGGAAAAGCTGCAGTTAAACGACGCGTCCCTCTCCTTTGAGCCGGAAACCTCGGTGGCGCTGGGCTTCGGGTTCCGGTGCGGCTTCCTGGGACTCTTGCATCTGGAGGTCATCCAGGAGCGGCTGGAGCGGGAATTCAACCTCGACCTGATCACGACCGCGCCGTCTGTTATCTACAAGCTGACCAAGACCGACGGCAGCATCGTCTATATCGACAACCCCACCAACTACCCTGACCCGACCCTGATCGCCAAGGCCGAGGAGCCGTACGTCAAGGCCAACATCCTGACGCCGGTCGAGTTCGTCGGCAATATTATGACCCTCTGCCAGGAGCGCCGCGGCATCTTCTACGACATGAGCTATCTGGAGGAGACCCGCGTCGAGCTGCATTACGACCTGCCGCTGGGCGAGATCATCTACGACTTTTTCGACGCGCTGAAATCCCGCACCAAGGGCTACGCCTCCTTCGACTACGAGTTCAAGGAGTACAAGGAGTCGAAACTGGTCAAGCTGGACTTCCTTTTAAATGGAGAGATCGTCGACGCGCTCTCGTTTATCGTCTTTGCCGATTCGGCTTATCCCCGCGCCCGCAAGATCGCCGAAAACCTCAAGGAAAATATCCCGCGGCAGCTGTTTGAAGTGCCGATCCAGGCGGCTATCGGCGGCAAGGTCATTGCCCGCGAGACGGTCAAAGCCCTGCGGAAGGACGTCCTTGCCAAATGCTACGGCGGCGACATCACCCGTAAGAAAAAGCTGCTGGAGAAGCAGAAGGAAGGCAAAAAGCGGATGCGCCAGCTGGGCAGCGTAGAGGTGCCGCAGGAGGCATTTATGGCTGTCCTCAAACTGGATGACTGATTTTAGAGTGGAGCTTTGCTCAGAGTGAAGTGTGAAGAGTGGAGAGTGAAGTTATGGTGTGCGCCGGATCGGCGCACGATTGAATAGCGCCGTTCCCGAAAGGAACTGGGCAAATATCTGATAACTACATTCTCGCACGTTTTCGTGTATAGTTCCTAAGTATATTCATTATTCGGACGGAGAACTGTGCTGGACATTTGCTTTCTGCCCTGCGTGAACGGATTATTTAAATCATGGCGCGAACCGCGCCATACATTCACTCCACTCTTCACTCTCCACTCTTCACACTCTTTAGAGGTGTCATTATGACAAATATC
>CAMAJC010000045.1 GCA_945835425.1 uncultured Clostridia bacterium | reverse complement strand
TTCCGATCTTTTATTTAGTTTTTATATTATACCAACCGCCTGTACGGCTTTTTTGGCAGTACAGGCGGTTTTTTGCGTAAATACCGGACAATATGACGTCAGGCGGAAAATACTCATTTTTTAATTTGATCTTAATCCAAGCCTTCTATCGTCATATTTTTGAGCATATTAGACGGTTTTTACATACTTTAGTACGGGAATATAGTGAAATCAACGTTTAATTTTTTGTCACTTTATTTATTTTTAAGGTTTTTTGAAGGGAAAATAACAAAATTATGAAAAAAACACAAAAAAAATCAAAAAAAACCTTGCATTTTGAAAAAACTCGGTGTATAATACAAACATACTAAATATGTTCCGATATTTAATAATTATTAGGCAGATTGACGATAGTGGATTCCTGGAGAGCATGTACTATTTGAAGATCTGCCGCATATCTTTTATTACCGGAACAAAATCGTGTTTAGTTAATTGGAATTGGAGGAATTTATCATGAAAAACGTAAAGAAATCCCTGCTTGCGCTTTTGCTCATCGCTTCGATGACTGCGAGCATGGCATCCTGCGGCGGCAGCGGCAGCACCACTTCTTCTGCTCCCGCTGAATCTTCCAAGGCAGAGTCCAGCCAGACGGCTGAGAGCTCGAAGGAAGAAAGCTCTGAAGCAGCCAGCACTCCCGCTGACAGCACCGACGCACAGACCCTTGGTTCTACCCCCAGAAATGAGACCGTTTATTTTGCAGGCCAGCAATGGGGCACCATTAACGACTTTAACCCCCTGTCCGCCGGCTCCAACAACTGGTGCATGTCGCAGGGCGACGCTTCCCGCGTATTCGTTTACGAGTCTCTGTTCATCTACAACATGCTGGACGGCAAGCTTTACCCGCTGCTGGGCACGGATTATGCATGGAATGATGAGCAGACTGTTATGACCATCCATCTGAATCCCGATGCTAAATGGAACGACGGTACTCCTGTTACGGCAGAAGACGTTGCGTATACCTGGGCAACCCATATTAAGTACTCTTCTTCCACCGGTCTGGATATGGCCCAGTACATTGATGACATCGTCGCTGCTGATGATACCACCGTTGAAATCCATGCGAAGCTGGACGACACCGGCACCTCTGTCAACCCTCTGAAAGTTTTGGACTACATCGCAAGAAACTATGTCATGCAGAAAGCGTATGTCGAGAAGGTCGAAGAGAGATGCGGTTATGACGCAGAAGCCTTCAAGCTGGATACCATGGAAGACCTTGTCACTTCCGGCCCGTACTATCCTTACTATTACAGCGACCAGAAGGTTGTCTTTGTCCGCGACGACAACTACTGGGGTCAGGCTGACTCCATGTGGGGCAAGCTCCCGACCGCGAAATATCTTGCCCATGTTATCTACGAGAGCAACGACGCCGGCCAGGTAGCGCTTGCTGCAGGCGAAGTTGACTGCTGCCAGCAGTTCATCACCGACGTACAGAAACTGTGGGAAGAACAGGAGCTGCCGATTTCCACCTACCTCGACGAAGCTCCGTACGGTATCTGCGGCGCAATTCCTACCGCATGGTTTAATTTGGAAAGAGAGGGCCTCGATCAGGTTGAAGTCCGCAAAGCGATCGCTATGGCAGTCGATTACGACCAGATCATTGCTTCGGCTATGTCCAACCAGTCCCCGTCCTTCACCCAGGTTCCGAGATCTATCATGAATCCGACCGACGGCGAACAGGCTATGTACGACCACGACGCAGTTAAGGATCTGCAGTGGGCCGGCAAGGACGTCGCCGGTGCAAACGAACTCCTTGACGCAGCAGGCATCGTTGATACCGACGGCGATGGCATCCGTGAATACAACGGCAAGAACCTCTCCTTCAAGGCTGAATGCCCGTCCGGCTGGACCGACTGGAACGCTTCTCTGGAAATCGTAGCGGCAGCCGGTAAGAATATCGGTATCGATATTACTACTTACTTCCCCGATGCGAACACCTACTACTCTGACCTGACCACCTGCAACTTCGATATCGGTATGTGGAGCCCTGCTTCCGCTTCCATCAACGGCCCGTACACCCGTGCAATGGGTCTGATGTCCTCCTCTTACAACTCTCTGGAAGTTAACTGGAGCGGCAACTTCGGCCATTATGTAAACGACAGAGCTGACGAAATCCTGAACCTCATCCCGCACGAAACCGACGAAGCAGTCCTGAAGGATTACTACACTGAGCTGACTGAGATCTATCTGACCGATGTTCCTTCCTTCGCTCTGATGTACAGACCTGTTTACTTCTACGCCTGCAACGAAACCGTTTGGACCGGCTTCCCGATGGAAGGCGACGGCATCCCGCCCACAGTCCTGACTGACGGTTACGGCATTGCCGGCCTGTATACGCTTGAACTGGTCAATCCGTAATTTAAAATAACGGTTTACCTGTAACATCAGGCTTAAAGGCCGCTGCATATTGTTTATGCAGCGGCCTTCTTATTAAAAGGTGCGTCCCTGCACCCTCTCCAGACAGAAAAGGAATTGGTGAGATATGAAAGGTTTCCGCAAATACTACGGCCAGAAAATAATCTGGTATCTGATTACTTTTGTTATCGCAGTTTTCCTGAACTTTATCCTTCCCCGTCTGATGCCCGGCGACCCGACCTCCGCGATTATGTCCAAGGTAGCGGTCGGCATGACCGATACAACGGCAATCCAGAAGGTCATGGCGGAATATTCCGCAAAGTTCGGCCTGGACCAGCCGATGTATATTCAGTTTTTCAACTTCGTAAAGAATGCTGTCAAGCTTGACTTCGGCGTATCCTTTACCCAGTACCCCCGCACCGTATCGGATATCGTTTTCTCGTCCTTCGGCTGGACCCTCGCTCTGCAGCTGCCGGCAATCATCGTCGGCTGGATCCTGGGCAACGTCCTGGGCGCAATCGCTGCTTATATCCGCGGCGTATTCGATAAGGTTATCCTCCCCGTCTGCATGTTCATCAGCAATATCCCGACCTTCGGTCTGGCTATCATCCTGCTGGTTGTCTTCGGCGTTAACCTGAAATGGTTCCCCACCTCCGGCGCTTACGGCTTTGACCTGATCCCCAATGCAAGCCTTGAATTCTACGCTTCGGTCCTGCATCATTACTGGCTGCCCTTCTTCTCGATCGTCCTCGCTGCAATCGGCGGACAGGCAATCGGTATGCGTTCGATGTCGATCTACGAGCTGAACGCGGACTACGTTAAGTACAGCCGCTTCCTCGGCATCAAGGACAGAAAGATCGTCGGTTATGTATTCCGCAATGCGATGCTTCCCCAGATCACCGGTCTGGCAATGTCCCTCGGCACGATGATGGGCGGCGCGCTGGTTGCTGAAACGATCTTCTCTTACCCCGGCCTTGGCTCGACCCTGCTGTCGGCTGTCACCGGCCAGGATTACCCGCTGATCAGTGCATGTACGCTGATGATCACCATCATGGTTCTGCTGGCTAACCTGTTCGTAGAAATCATCTATGGTCTCATCGATCCGCGTATCAAAGCGGCTCAGCAGGATTAAGGAGGGAACTGAAATGTTAAATACGATTAAACAGGTGTTCCACTCCCCGAAATTTGTTACGGGATTCGTCATCTTCATGGTCATGCTCCTGACCATTATCATCTATCCGATCATTGTCACGGCTGACCCGCTGGAAATGATCGGCAACGGCAACTTCTTTAAACCCGGCACCTATGTCAACACTTCGGAGACCATCAGTGCCAAGCAGTATACCTTTAACGTCGACGTTTCCCAGGCTTCCAAACTGGACCGTCAGCTGGACGACACCCAGCGCACCAAGATGGCCGACTGGCTGGTCCGTTTCGGCGGCGTTGACGAATCGGAAATCGATACTTCCGATTCTGTCGCACTGGTTGAACTGTGGAAAAACAACTATTCCAAAGACGTCGATCAGACGGGCTTAATCGCAGCTGACAAAAAATATTTCGTCCGTCTGGACACCAAGATCGATGCAATGCTCGCTTCTTCCGGCATCATCATCGCACAGAAAGACGAAGAAGGTACCCTTTCCGAACAGTCGACTGTTGAAGACAACAGCTATGTCAATATCAATGACCTGCAGACCAGCCGCACGCTGATCCTCGGTACCGATAACTTCGGCCGCGATACCCTGACCGAGCTGGTATCCGCTGCCAAGAACTCGCTGAAAATCGGTTTGATCGCAGGCTCGATCGCAACGGTCATCGGCCTTGTCCTTGGCCTGCTCTCCGGTTATCTGGGCGGCATCATCGATAACATCATCACCTTTGTTACCAACCTGTTTACGGTTATCCCCTCCTTCGTTTTGCTGGTCCTGATCTCCTACTCCGTAGGTCAGGGCTCCAGAGGCATTTATCTGGTCGCTATCATCATCGGCTGCACCTCCTGGACATGGACGACCCGTTCGGTCCGTTCACAGGTTATCTCCCTGAGAAACCGCGACCACGTTAACCTCAGCAAGCTGTCTGGCCACAGCCTGTTCCGGATCATCATGACCGATATCCTCCCTTACATCGCATCCTACGTCGTTATGGCGCTGATCCTGCAGATCTCCTCCGGTATCCTCTCGGAAGCACAGCTCTCGATGCTGGGCCTTGGGCCGGCTACCACCGAATCTGCAACGCTGGGCCTGATGATGAACTGGGCAACCCTTTACTCCGCGCATCTGAACGGCTCCTGGTGGGCTTACTTCCCGGTTATTTTCACCGTTGCACTGATTGCTTTCTCGCTCAACCTGATGAACACCGGTCTCGACCAGGTATTCAATCCGCAGCTGAGAGACTAAGGAGGAACAGGTATGGGAAAAATTATGCTCGAGGTCAACGACCTCAAGACCAAATATGTCACCCGTTTCCACGAAGATGTTTATGCTGTTGACGGCGTCTCCCTGAAGATCGAAGAGGGCAAGTCCCTCGGTATCGCGGGTGAATCCGGCTGCGGCAAATCGACGCTGGCACTCTCCCTGATGGGTTATTATTTCGCACCCCTGCATTATATGAGCGGCGATATCATCGTCGACGGCAAGAATATCTCCGGCATGAAACCGGACGACGTCCGCCGCACGATCCTCGGCAATGAGATCGCTTATATCCCCCAGGCGGCCATGAACGCCTTAAACCCCACCCAGAAGATCATCCGCTTTGTCGAGGACGTTATCCATGCCCACGACCCCAAAGCTTCCAAAAAGGACATCTATGATCTGGCCAAACAGCGCTTTGAAGTCCTCGGCCTGCCCCCTGAAGTGCTCCAGAAGCACGCAGTCGAGCTGTCCGGCGGTATGAAACAGCGTACCGTTATCGCCATCTCCACCATCCTTTCGCCGAAGGTCCTGATCGCGGACGAACCTTCCTCCGCGCTGGACGTTACTTCCCAGAAGATGGTCATCAAGATGATGCGCGAACTGATGGAAAAAGGCTTCATCCGTTCGATGATCTTCATCACCCACGAGCTGCCCCTGCTGTACAACGTTACCGACGATATCATGGTCATGTACGCCGGCCAGATCGTTGAAAGAGGCACCGCGAAGGAAATGGTCTTTGACCCGATCCATCCTTATTCCAAGGGCCTGATGGGCGCAATCATCGTTCCCGAGGCCGGTACCCGCGACCAGAAGCTGACCGCTATCCCCGGCACGCCGCCGAACCTGAAGCGCCCGCCCGCAGCCTGCCGGTTTGCTGACCGCTGCAAGTACGCGACGGCTGAGTGCAAGGGCATGGCTCCTACCATGAAAGAATTCGGCGAGGGCCGCTCTTACCGCTGCCATTATTCTGTTGAACATTTAAGGGAGGTATACGCAGATGAGTGAGATTCAGAAGAATCCGGAAAACAAGACTGTTGATACCCGCCCCCTCTGCCTCAGCGGCAAAGGCGTCACCAAGGTTTTCGGCTTTGGCGAGACGCGGACGGTGGCTGTTGACCATGTTGATTTCGCGTTCCATGAGGGCGAGATCATCTCGATCGTCGGCGAATCCGGCTCCGGCAAAACCACTATTTCCAAGATGCTGCTCGGCCTGATCAGCGTCACGGAAGGTGAGATCCAGTTCCAGGGCAAACCCCGCGACATCTCTTCCCACAAGAAGAAAAAAGAATACTGGAAAGGCATCCAGGCGATCTTCCAGGACCCCTTCTCCTCCTTCAACATGTTTAACAAGATCGACGCGGTTCTGCTCGACTGCATCAACATGCGCGGCGGCAAAAACCTCCCCAAGGAAGAAAAGGTCCGCCTGATGACCGAGGCCTGCAGCTTCGTAAACCTGAAGTTCGCTGAGCTGACCAACAAGTACCCCTTCGAGCTGTCCGGCGGCCAGATGCAGCGTCTGATGATCGCCCGCATCTTCCTGCTGAAGCCCAAGATCCTGCTGGCTGACGAACCGACCTCGATGATCGACGCCTGCTCCCGTGCGACGATTCTGGATATGCTCCTCAAGCTCCGCGACGAGATCAACATGACGATCATCTTCATCACCCACGATATCGGCCTTGCCTACTACGTTTCCGACTCGGTTTATATCATGGAACACGGTAAGTTCGTGGAATCCGGCGGCGCAGACGAAGTTATTCTGACCCCCAAGGCGGAATATACCAAGCGTCTGATCAGCGACGTTCCGAAGATCTACGAAGAATGGGACCTCTCGACCGTGTGATTATCCCGCAAGTTTCGCTCCCCTGCCTGTTTTTCGGGCAGGGGATTTTCTTTGGAAACACTTGCCATTATAAATAAGCAAAACCCGGCGCCGCGACGCACCGGGTTTTTATCTGTTTATGGGCCAAATAAAGAAATCTGGCAATCTCTGTGTGAAACAGCTGCCCGTTCCCGGACAACATCGTCTTTCCCAAGCTCTCCAAAAAGCAGCGGAGATTTTGGATCATGCACAGCCGCATTCCGCAAAACCGCACCGGCGCTGTAATTCGCATAGCAGTACAGGCAGCCGTTGGGACAGGTGTTGTACGCGCCGATATCGATACTGGCGGCGCACCCGCACGCCGGACGCTGGTTTTCATCTTTTCCGACAGACAGCCGGTATCCGCCGATCCGCTCCAGGCGCTCCCGGTCAATACAATGGGCGTGCCCGACCCCGAGAGAGGAAAAGTCCGCAGGCTCGGCACAGGTGTCCAGCTGCAGGCCGTATGTTTTTGCCGTCTCCGCAAACCGCTCCATGAGCGCAAATTGCTGTTCACTTGTTTCCGGCTGGATTTTCAGCGGCCGTGTATTGCGGACGGTTTTCGTGTACAGGTCAATAAAGCTCACGGTACACTTTTCCGTATAGTCCCCCAGCCTTGCGGCCAGCGAGCGGAAATAGCGGATGTGATACTCCATCGTGTATTTCTCGCTCAGAAACACCGGGTCGTATCGCCACACCACCCGCTGCCGTCCGACCGCTTCGGAGAGTTGCCGGAAGGCAGGAATCAGGACGTCGTTTTTCGACGGCAGGCCCGGCTCGGCATCCTTGCCGTATGCGTTTAACGTAAACTGAAAATAAAAGGGATAGGGTTCCAGCTCCGGAAGGCGTTCCAGCATCGGAAGCGGATTCTTCGTCCAGAAAACAATGCCGTCGACCGTTTCAGGCGATAAAATGACCTTGCTGACCTGATGCGGATTCATCGGGTTCCTGACCAGGACATACCCTTCCCGCAGGCGGTTAAAAAACCAGTCGGAATAGTATGCGGGAATGTCTGTCCGACGACTGGCGCTGATGATCACTACGCTCCCTCCCTTTAAACATAAAACGAAAAACCCGCCGAAGCCCATCAAATCTGGGTTTACAGCGGGTCAATCTTGGCGGAGTAGGAGAGACTCGAACTCTCGCGCCGTTTTTTACACGACCTACGCCCTTAGCAGGGGCGCCTCGTCACCAACTTGAGTACTACTCCATGGTACGTTCCTGTCAAGAACATGAAATTTTAATAGTGGCGGAGAGAGTGGGATTCGAACCCACGGTCGCTTGCACGATCACCAGTTTTCAAGACTGGCTCCTTAAACCACTCGGACATCTCTCCATCGGGAAGATGGGGTTTGGTACAACCTGCACCGAACAAGATATATATTAACACAAAGAGACAGCTTTGTCAAGCATTTTTTTAAAAAACTTTTGTATCCGGGCAGAATCTCCCGACGCTGTCCGGATACTGTTTCACTGTCTTTCGGAAAGATATGCGTTATCAGACTCTTGCAGTCTTTCAGCGCAGTCCCCTCCGGCGCGCATTTTCAACGATCTCATCGGTGAGCTCCGCGGCGTCCTCCGGCAGGACATAGCCCAGCTGCACATCACGCAGAGTTGCTTTGGCGACCAGTTCACGGTAAGCATCGAGGCTGCCGTACAGCTCCTGCAGGAATGCCGGGGTGAAGGGGTCCGCGTGGCCGTACAGCCAGTTTTCCCGCAGTCCGCCGTCGGCGGTCGGCTCATGGCACCAGTTGTAATAACGGGCCGTCGGATAGTCCAGCGCCGCCGTGCGGATGCCGCCCTTGGCGTTGCCGAAGCCGTCCGTAAGGTTTTCATAGTGCCAGCCGTTTGTTTCCGGGTCGTAAACCCGTTCCATCTCGATCCGGGGCATATGCTGCGCCGGAATGCCCTCGCGCACCCAGCGGTAGAGGTTTGCAAAGGTCGTATGGAACAGATAGGTATAAGGATAGTCGTTGGCTTCCCCTTCAATGCCCTTGTACGGCTGGCGCATCCCGGGTTCCACATCCGGGTCGTCCCGATACCACTCATCCAGATTGTTCTTTTCATCATGGGCAGAACCGGGAATCTGATAACTGCGGAAAAGGCTGCCGGGAATGTCGGAATCAGGCCCCCACGCGGCCATCTTATTCTCGCTTTCGGTGTTCAGGGCGATAAACGGCACATCACAGCCGAATACGCTCCAGCCCTCCATGCCGAAGATGCTCCCCTTGGCGTACTGGGCATAGGAATTGATCGGAGCGAGCTTGGCGCCGCCGCCTGCGTTTAAGTAGCCGTCAAAAAGGCCCTTGCAGTCCCGCATGGCAAAGCTGCGGACATAACGGTTGATGAAGCCGGTGCACTGGGACCAGCCGGTCATATAAAGATAAAACGGTTTGTTCAGATAAGGCGCGATCGGGTTGATTTCGTCCCGGCTGCGGAGCAGTCGTCCACAATCGGTCATGATGTCCCACAGGAGGCCGTTTTCCCACTGGGTCTGCAGCGGGAACATCAGGTTTTCCGGCTCTTTCCGGTCGGGCAGCGGGTTCGGCCAGTTGATTTCCGCGTACCGCTCCTTGTCGAACCGGAAAAGGGAGTCGAAAACGTCCGGTTTGCTGACCAGGCCGATATAGATATCGCCGTGGCGGACAAAATACCGCCAGCTGTTGACCCAGATGCGGTCGATATCCAGATGGGCGGTCGGATTGAGCAGCTCGATGACGACGTTGCCGCTGAACCGGGCAGGGTCGGCCGGACGGCGCACCAGCATCCGGTTGACATAAGGCACATCCGGTGCGATCACGGACGGGACCTCATTTTCATCGACATCATAGAGGTTAGCGGTGCCGTAGACAAAATACTCGTCCTCGGCGTATCCGTTTTCCGCAAAGGCGCATTTCAGCGCAGCGCGGGCAAAGGGATGAGAGGTTTCGGTGGTCGGTACGAGCCGTACTTTCTGAATCATTTTATCCGCTTCTTTCTTATTAAATTTATA
>CAMAJC010000044.1 GCA_945835425.1 uncultured Clostridia bacterium | reverse complement strand
GAGGATGATGTTGAGGATAGTGCCCAGAGCAGTACCGGCCAGCGATTGCGCCGCCATGCCTTCGCAGCGCACGAGGTTGGTATGGATAAAGCTAAGCAGGACGATGGGAGCGCAGCCTGCAAGGATGCAGTAGTATTCCCTGGCGTAGGGAAGAGTCTGCTCCGTCGCGCCCAGCAGAGACAGAAGCGGCGACCGGAAGCCCAGCATCAGTGCAGCCAGAATCAGACCGGTGACAATTGCTACATAAAAGCAAAAGGAGCTGGCATGGTGCATCTCCTCGGTGTTTTTCTGGCCCAGCAGCCGGGAAATCAGGGAACTGCCGCCCTGGCCGTAGATATTGCCGAAGGCCATCAGGGTCGTAAATACCGGGCTGCAGAGAGAAACGCCTGCGACCAGGTCGGTGTTGCCCGTTCGGGCGATAAAGAAGGTATCGGCTAGGTTGTAGACAATCGTGACTGCCAGACCCAGCACAACCGGCAGCGCCAGTCGGATATAGGTTGACGGAAGATGTTCGATATCAAATATTTCTCTTTCTTTTTCCATTCAATGATTCCTCTGTTTTGCAATATGTACAGTCTGTTCGGAAGTCCTGCCTTACATCTGACATTGAAAAGCCGGACCGCACAGGATAACTGTGCGGTCCGGTCGAAAGACATCAGACAGACAAGCCTTATTTGGTTTCGTCGTACTTGTCGTCTTCGTTGTTCCAGGAGTAGAGCTTACGCAGATCTGCGCCGACCTGCTCCAGCTGATGCTCGGCAGCTTTCTGACGGGAAGCCAGGAAGTGTGCGCGGCCGCCGGACTTGTTCTCGGAGATCCACTTGGAAGCGAAGGTGCCGTCCTGAATCTCGGAGAGGACTTTCTTCATCTCAGCCTTGGTCTCGGGGGTGATGAGTCTCTTGCCGGTCTCGTAATCGCCGAATTCAGCGGTGTCGGAGATGGAGTAACGCATCTTGGAGAAGCCGCCGTTGTAGATCAGGTCGACGATCAGCTTCATCTCATGGATGCACTCGAAGTAAGCGTTTTCGGGAGCGTAGCCGGCCTCAACCAGGGTCTCAAAGCCAGCCTGCATCAGAGCGGTAACGCCGCCGCAGAGGACGCACTGCTCGCCGAACAGGTCGGTCTCGGTCTCAACGCGGAAGGTGGTCTCCAGAACGCCTGCTCTTGCGCCGCCGATACCGGCAGCATAAGCAAGGCCGTTGTCCAGGGCATGGCCGGTGTAGTCCTGATGAATAGCGATCAGATCCGGAACGCCGTGGCCTTCAACATACTCGGAACGGACGGTATGACCGGGGCCTTTGGGCGCGATCATGATAACGTCGACGTTTGCGGGGGGAACGATCTGTTTGAAGTGGATGTTGAAGCCGTGTGCGAAAGCGAGGGTCTTGCCTTCGGTCAGGTTGGGAGCGATCTCGGACTTGTAAACATCAGCCTGCTTCTCGTCGGGGATCAGGATCATGATGATGTCTGCAGCCTTGGTAGCCTCTGCAACGGACATAACGGTCAGACCGGCTTTTTTCGCCTTCTCAGCGGACTTGGAGCCATTGTACAGGCCGACAACAACGTCAACGCCGGAATCGCGCAGGTTCAGCGCATGGGCATGGCCCTGAGAGCCGTAGCCGATGATCGCAACTTTTTTGCCGTCGAGGGCATGGATGTCGCAGTCCTTCTGATAGTAGATTTTAACTGCCATGGGAATCTTCCTCCTAGTATGTATGGTTGATTATATAGTATGGGCAACGCCGGGAAAAACCCGGCATAGCTTTTAAAGGGTGAGCTGCTCGTTGCCCTTTTCCAGGGCGATCGAGCCGGTGCGGATAACCTGCTTGAGTCCATAGGGACGGACGATATTGAGCAGATTCTCCAGCCGTTCGGTGGTGTTGCAGCACTCAATGGTCATCGAGTTGCGGGTGATGTCGGCGATCTTTGCGCCGTACATATCCGCCAGTTCCTTGATCTCCTGCCGGGTCTGGCCGGTGGCGTTGACCTTGATGAGCATCAGCTCGCGGGAGATGATCTCGTCGGGGGTAAAGACCTTGAGCTTGATGACGTCGATCAGCTTGTTCAGCTGCTTTTCGATCTGCTCGATGGCGTTTTCCTTGTCGTCGACGACGATGGTGATGCAGGAGACAGCCGGGTCAGCGGTCGTACCAACCGCCAGGCTGTCGATGTTGAAGCCGCGTCTGGCAAACAGCCCGGAAACCCGGGACAGAACGCCTGCGTGGTTTTCGACCAGGACAGAAAGGGTATGTTTCATCTGATACTGCCTCCATCCTTTATAAGGTCGGTTCCAGCGGGTCGACAATGACTTCCAGCAGGAACGGTCCGTCCGAGTGGATCAGGCTGTCGATCGCCAGGTCGATCTGGTCGTTTAGGTGAATCCGGGCCGACGGGATGCCGTAGGCCTCGGCGAGCTTTGCAAAATCGGGGCTGCCGTCCAGGAAGACGGCGGTCAGGTTGTTGTCCCAGGCCACCCGCTGGTGCTCCCGGACCATGCCCAGGCGGTTGTTGGTGAAGACGACCGTCTTGACAGGGATACCATGCTGACATTCGGTCGCCAGCTCCATGAAGCACATCTGGAAGGAACCGTCGCCGCAGATGGAAACGGTCGTCCGGTCGGGACAGGCCGCCTTTGCGCCGATGGCACAGGGGAGCGAATAACCCATTGTACCCATGCCGCCGGAGGTGAGGAAACGTCCGTGGAGGACCGAGAACTCGTTTGCCGCCCACATCTGGTTCTGGCCGACGTCGGCGACGACGATGGCGTCATCGGGCAGCTTTTCGTACAGCTCGTGCATGAAAAGCTTGGGGTTTACATAATTTCTGCGCTCGCCGTGGTCGGGATGGTAGGTGTGCTGCCGCTCGTCCAGCGTCTCCAGCCACTCGCTCCAGCGGCTGCTGTCGACCTTTAATCCGTCCTTGGTGCCGGTCTCGCAGGCGACCTCCGCCAGCTGGCCGAGAATCGTCTTGATATCGCCGACAACGGGAATGTCGACGCCGATGTTCTTGCCGATCTCCGCCGGGTCGATGTCCATATGGATGATCGTCTTCTGGCGGGACAGTGCGCCGGGATTCGGAATCGTGCGGTCGGCAACGCGGGCGCCGCAGAGAATCAGCACGTCCGCCTGATTGACGGCATAGTTGGCAGGCGGGACGCCGTGCATACCGATCATGCCGAGCCGCAGCGGATCGTCCGCTTCAAGCGCACCCAACCCCATCAGGGTGTTGACGACCGGGATGCTTGTCTTATGAGCAAATTCGCGCAGGGCTTCTTCCGCACCGCTGATAAAGATGCCGCCGCCTGCGACGATCAGCGGGCGCTCTGCCTTTGCAATGGCTGCCGCAGCCTTGTTGATCTGGCCGATATGGCCTTTGAAGCTGGGCTTGTAGGAGCGGATAACGGCCTTTTCGGGGTACGCAAAATCGATCTCCATCTTCTGGACATCCATCGGGATATCGATGAGGACGGGGCCGGGCCGGCCGGAGCCTGCGATATAAAAGGCTTCCTTAAATATCCGGCCGATCTCTTTGGGATCCTTGACCAGATAGCTGTGTTTGATAAAGGCTTCTACCGAGCCGGTGATGTCGACCTCCTGAAAGACGTCGCTTCCAAGAAGCGAGGAAACGACCTGGCCGGTGATGATGACCATCGGGATCGAGTCCATATAGGCGGTCGAAATGCCGGTGATCAGGTTGGTAGCGCCGGGACCGGATGTGACGACGCAGACGGCAGGCTTGCCGGTCATACGCGCGTATCCATTGGCGGCGTGCCCCGCATTCTGTTCGGTACGGACCAGTACATGACGGATACTGGAGCGGGACAGGGCGTCGTAAAACGGGCAGATCGTTGCGCCCGGATAGCCGAAGATGGTTTCCACACCCTCCGCTTCGAGACAACGGACCATCGCTTCACTGACGGTTGTAACCATGGGCAGCACCTCCTTGTGTGATCTGTAGCTTGTATGATAAGAATCAAACTTGTATGATGTGTTGATGCTTTAAAATACCCCTCTTCCGAAGGGGTATCAACCTTATTATAGGAGCATAGGTGTCCTTTGTCAAGAGGTTATGCGCGGTTTGGGAATATTTTTTGCGTATTTGGTGGCGGTCGCAGACCGCCGCTACATTCGATTTATCTTTGTGTTTATTTTCAGCAGGTTTTATCAACAACCCGGCGAGTAATCTTCATATGCTCAGACTGCCGAAAACATCTGTCAGAAATGCTTAACGAATTATTTGCCTGTAGCGGCGGTCTTTGACCGCCACCGAATTCGACAGCGCGGTTATATAAGGAAAGAAAAAGAAAAGGAAAATCACTGGAAAAGTACGAAAATCCGAGATTTTTATCACCAAGGAAATTCTACAGAGAGTTTTAAAGTGTGGAAAACTCGGTGGAAATGGTGGAAAAGACGGCTGCTTTTTCAAACACCCCGGGGGAAAAACCGTCAAAAAACGGCCTTTTTTCCTCTTTTTTTACCGTGGAGCATATTTGTCTCAGAATTTACAAATGGTAAAGAGGGGCAAATACCCCGGAAGTTTGCATCTTCCCCTTGTTTTTTCCGGGCAGGGCTGATATAATGGTAAAGCGCGCGCAAAAGGGAAGTCTCCCTTAAAACGCCGCGGCTGCCAAGACAGGCCCGTGTGGTTGGCGGATAGTTGGAAAGTCCCATTTTCCCGGCAGTTTCCGGCTTTAATTTCTACTTTTATTTTGTAAAATAAGGGTTGACAAGCCGGCTTCATTTATATTATAATGAACCTTGTGGCATGTAGAGGTGTCGAGATGATTCTGGATTTAAAATCGCTGTTTGACCTGGTCGGTGAGTCGCAGGAGATCGCCTGTGACCTTGACTTTTCAAACGAGAGCCTGTATGGCAATGCACCCTTTCAGCAGCCCGTGCGGGTGGCAGGAAAGATTGAAAACCGAGCCGGAGTGGTAAAGCTCGTTTTCAGTGTGAAATCGGTTCTGTCGCTGCAGTGCGACCGTTGTTTGAAGGTGGTTGAGAGGGAACTGGATAAGTCCTTCGAACACATTTTGGTAACGGAGCTGTCCAATGAAGACGATGAAGAATACGAGTATATCGTCTGCGCGGATGGTACCCTGGATCTGACCGAGCTGGTCAGGACTGATCTGATGCTGGAACTGCCTACCAAAGTTCTGTGCAAAGAGGATTGCAGGGGTCTGTGCCCGAAGTGCGGCAAAGATTTGAATCTCGGCAGCTGTGACTGCAAAACGAAGGACATCGATCCGAGATGGCAGGCGCTGTCCGATCTGTTCTCCTAACAAACCAAAACACTGGGGAAGCCTGGAAAGAACTGAAAATGTTCAGAGTGCCGCCGCTCCCCGATTTTACCATCAAATAAAGTCGCTGAAAGGATGTTACGACCATGGCAGTACCGAAGAGAAAAGTATCCAAGGCAAGAAGAGATAAAAGACGCAGCGCAGTCTGGAAACTGAATGTTCCCGCATTCTCCAGATGCCCCAACTGCGGCGAGCTGAAAGCTCCCCACAAAGTATGCGGCAGCTGCGGTTACTACAACGGCGTCGAAGTTATTTCCAAGAAGGAAGCTTAATCGACACACGGTTATATGCAAATGGACGCCCGGTAAGGCTAAAGCATTACCGGGCGTTTTTTCGTAATGGGTAAGAGCAGGAGGTGCCTATGGGCGTTAAAATCAGCGGCGTTGAGCGCCATTCTCCGGCCGCGAAGGCAGGGCTGCAGGTTGGGGAAACCCTTTTGCAGATCGACTCCAACGAGATCGAGGACGTACTGGATTACCGGTTTTATATGACGGCCGAGCGGCTGACGCTGCTTATCCAGTCGCCTGACGGGGAAAAACGCCGGGTCCGCATCCGCAAGGGCGAATACGAAGATTTGGGGCTGGATTTTGAGACCTATCTGATGGATGAACAGCGCTCCTGCCGCAACAAGTGCGTCTTCTGCTTTATTGACCAGATGCCGCCCGGAATGCGCGAGACCCTCTATTTCAAGGACGACGACGCCCGGATGAGCTTTCTGTACGGCAACTATATCACCCTGACAAACCTCTCGGAACACGATATCGAGCGCACCATCCGGATGAAGATTTCTCCCATCAATATCTCGGTCCATACGACCAACCCGGAGCTGCGCTGCCGGATGATGAACAACCGCTTTGCGGGAAAGGCGCTGGATATTATGCAGCGGCTGGCAAACGCCGGCATCGCGATGAATGCCCAGCTGGTGCTCTGCCCGGGACTGAACGACGGCGAGGAACTGAAACGGTCGCTCCGGGACCTTCTCAAACTCGCACCGACGCTGAAAACGATTTCCTGCGTACCCGTCGGCCTGACCAAATACCGGGATAACCTCTATCCGCTGCGGCCCTATACAAAGGACGAGGCAGCAGCCACCATCGACCTCATCGATTCCTTCGGGGATCAGGCGCTGGAGGCGTTCGGGGACAGAATCTGCTATGCGTCGGATGAATTTTACCTGCTTGCCGGAAGAAAACTTCCTGCGCCTGCCTTTTACGGCGATTTTAACCAATTGGAAAACGGCGTCGGGATGCTGACCCTGCAAAGACAACAGTTCGAGATGGCGCTGGAGGATTTCGAGCCGGACGATAAACCCCGCAGCCTTTCGGTCGTCACCGGCCTGGCGGCTGCTCCGCAGATAAAAGAGCTTGTCTCCCTGGCGGAAAAACGCTGGCCAGGACTGCACTGCACCGTTTATCCCGTCGTCAATGACTTTTTCGGCCATAATATCACCGTCGCGGGACTGATTACCGGACGGGATATGATTGCCCAGTTAAAAGGCAAAGACTTAGGCGAGCGGCTGCTTTTCCCGGATGTTATGCTCCGTTTCCACACGGACGTTTTCCTCGATGATATTACCCAGTCGCAGATCGAGGATGAGCTTGGCGTGCCGATGGTTCCGGTGCAGGCGGACGATGGATATGAACTTTTGCGGAATATGATCGAAGAACCAAATTAAGTGTGTAGAGTGAAGAGTGGAGAGTGGAGTGAATGTATGGCGCGGATCGCGCCATGATTTTAATGGATTCATGCACGCACGGCAGAAAGCAAATGTACAGCATAGCTCTCCGCTCGTATTAGAACCGGTAGTTTGATGCAATAACTAAACACGAAATCGTGCGGGGACGGAGTTGTCAGTTATTCGCTTAGTCTTTTTCGGGAACGGCGTCATTTAATCGCGGCGCGACCCGCGCCGCTCCTTCACTTCACTCTTCACTCTCCACACTCCACTCTTCTAAACACTCCACTCTTCTAAACACTCAACTCTTTTAAAGAAAGGAAGGATAAAATGAAACCTGTCGTAGCAGTTGTAGGCCGGCCGAATGTCGGCAAATCAACGCTTTTCAATAAACTGATCGGACAGCGTCTTTCGATTGTCGAAGACACGCCCGGCGTCACCCGCGACCGTATTTATGCGGAATGCGAGTGGCTGAACCACTCCTTTATGCTGGTCGATACAGGCGGCATCGAGCCGCAGTCGGACGACGTGATCTTGGCACAGATGCGCCGCCAGGCAGAAGTTGCAATCGAGCGCGCTTCGGTCATTATCCTCGTTGTCGACGTGCGGGACGGCGTTACCGCTACCGACCATGATGTCGCACAGATGCTCCTGAAAAGCGGCAAGCCGGTCGTCCTCTGCGTCAATAAATGCGACGGCATCGGCGATGTGCCGGCAGAGTTTTATGAGTTTTATAACCTCGGTCTCGGCGATCCTATTGCTGTTTCCTCGGTCCATGGCCACGGCACCGGCGACCTGCTGGATGAGGTGCTGAAATACCTGCCGCCGGAAGATGAAGAAGACCCCGATGAGGACGCGATCAAGGTTGCGGTTATCGGCAAGCCCAATGTCGGCAAATCTTCGCTGATCAACCGGATGGCCGGTGAGGAACGGGTCATTGTATCGGATATCGCCGGTACGACCCGCGACGCGGTCGATACCCGGGTCGAAAATGAATACGGGAAGTTCCTGTTCATCGATACCGCCGGTATCCGCCGCAAGTCCAGAGTCCTGGACAATATCGAGCGCTACAGCGTCCTGCGGGCTTACATGGCTGTCGACCGGGCGGATGTGGCAGTCATCGTCATCGACGCGACGGTTGGCTTTACCGAGCAGGATTCCAAGGTCGCAGGTTATGCTCATGAACAGGGAAAAGCCTGCATCGTCGCTGTCAATAAATGGGACGCAGTCGAAAATAAGACCGACAAGACGATGAAGGAGTTCACCGACAAGCTCAAAGTTGATTTCAGCTTTATGAGCTATGTTCCGTTCCTTTTCATCTCCGCTATGACCGGCCAGCGGGTCAATAAGCTGTATGAACTGATCCAGCTGGTTGCCGACCGCAACGCCTTCCGCGCTACGACCGGCCAGCTGAACGACCTCTTGAGCGTCGCAGTCGCCCGCGTCGAGCCGCCGTCTGACAAAGGCAAGCGGCTGAAAATCTACTATATGACCCAGGCTTCCACCAAGCCGCCGACATTTGTCGCTTTCGTCAACCGGAAGGACCTCTTCCACTTCTCCTACCAGCGGTACCTCGAAAACCAGATCCGCAATACCTTCAACCTCGAGGGTACGCCCATCCGGTTTATTATCCGCGAACGGGACCGCGACGACGCTTAACACCTGAGACAGCTTTGACAGAAAGGAAGGGACAAGGGTAAGATGGAAACATTTCGCCTGGTTTTATCCATGATACTGACAGCAGTGGGCTCCTATCTCATCGGCAGCGCGAACTTCGCGATCATTATCTGCCGTCTGCTGTATCATAAAGATATCCGCGACTACGGCTCCGGCAACGCCGGCATGACCAATGTCGCACGGACTTTCGGCAAACTGCCGGCAGTACTGGTCACCATCGGCGACTTCTGCAAGGGTGCGCTGGCGATGGTCGTCGGACATCTGCTGGCCATGACCATCGGCGGAACAGGGAGTTTTGCGGATTTCCCGTTTTACGGGGCGTATATCGTCGCGATCTGCGTCATGCTGGGGCACTGCTTCCCGGTGTTTTATAACTTCCGCGGCGGCAAGGGCATCCTCGTTTCCGCAGGCGTTATCCTGATCCTGAATCCGATGATTCTGCTCCTGCTGCTGGTTATTTTCCTGGTGGTGTTTCTTTGCAGCAGGATCGTTTCGCTGGGGTCAATCACGGTTGCGGCGATGTACCCGGTGCTGACGCTGATTTTCGGGCTGGTCTCCCATTCGGGGACGGTGGTCTGGGATACGCTGACGGCGCTGCTGCTTGGCGGCTTCGTTATCTTCCTTCACCGCGCCAATATCAAACGGCTTATAAACGGCACCGAAAACCGGTTCGGCAGTAAGAAAAAATGATAGGACGCTGTTCTTCCGTATGGAAGGGCAGTGTAAGCTTGTCGAAAAAGTTATCAATTGATGATTCGTAGTTGTAGCGGCGACCTGCGGTCGCCACCAGCATCGGCTAAACGCCCGGTTTCTCATGCGTAACGATTAAACAATCTGTGAATTTTATACAGATTTGGTGGCGGTCGCAGACCGCCGCTACAAGCAAATAATTGTTACGCTTGATTCTTATAGACTTTATCGACAGCCTGACGCTGTTCTTCCGTATGGAAGGGCAGCGTTTTTATATTAACGGAAAGGTTTTAAGATGGTAAACAGCTGTTTATAAATCGTTTATTGTGTTTGCAGCCGGGATGTGGTATAGTTA
>CAMAJC010000043.1 GCA_945835425.1 uncultured Clostridia bacterium | reverse complement strand
TCGCCCATGACGGAAAACAGCTGAACGCCAACTTTCAGTTTCATAAAACATACTTCCTTTCTTTGTCCCGCTTTAAAGTGTGCGGAACCTTACATCTTCAGTCTACAATATTTTGGTTGATTTGTCAAATATTAATTTTGCGGTATTCATATTTTGTAAAGGCCTCCCAGAATACGTCTACCCATCGGAAACCGCGCATAGATATAAACGATTACGCGAAACAGGGGGAAAAAGTATGGCAGAAAGTTTTCAGCAGCAAAAAGCCCGGTATCTCGCAGAAATGGAGGCGATGCGGGCCGCCAGAGGGACGCCGGAGGCAGCGGCTCCTATTCCGGAACTGAAGCCGCCGTCCGTCCCGCAGCAGCCCGAACCCCGACCGACTGAACCACAGGCGGCGCCGCCTCTTGTCTCCGACAAGTCCCAGCGGGAAGCGCAGCCGGATGGGAACTCCGCAAATACCGCTGAGCCTTCCAACCGGCTCCGGGACGGCGAACCCAAACCGGTCCTGCAGGATAAAGAGCGGGAAGACACCGGCTACGGCTCCCTGATCGTCCAGACGGTGACGGCGGACGGCGCCCTGCCTGTGGCCGGTGCAAGGGTCGTCATCTCCCGGATGATCGACGGACAGGAAACGCTCCAGGGCTATGATACCACCGACATCAGCGGCCGCACGCGGGTATTCGCCCTTCCGGCGCCGTCGGCAGAGCTGTCCCAGGTCCCCGGGAATCTGCGGCCCTATGCCAGCTATATCATCTCGGTAAAGGCGGACGGCTTCGGCGACGCCAAGTTCCGCAACGTCCCGATCTTTTCCGGCATCCAATCGATTCAGCAGGTCGTCCTGCTGCCGGTCCCGGAATTCGGCAGCATAACCGGCACGCCTGTTGTAGATGAGACCCAGTCGTTAAATCCGGAGAACCAGCCTGCGACCTATCAGAAAGAGGGTGTGGAAAATTGACCGGAATCCCTGTCATCCCGCAGTATATCACCGTGCATCTCGGCAAGCCGGACGCCTATGCGGGAAACGTCACCGTCCCCTTTGTCGACTATATCAAAAACGTTGCCAGCAGCGAGATCTATCCGACCTGGCCGGAAAACGCTCTGCGGGCCAACATCTATGCCCAGGTGACCTTTGCCCTCAACCGCATCTACACCGAATGGTACCGCAGCCGCGGCTATGACTTTGACATCACCAATTCGACCCAGTACGACCAGGCCTATATCCACGGCCGGGAAATCTTCTCCAATATCTCCGATCTGGTGGATGAACTGTTCAATGACTATGTGCGGCGGCAGGGAAGCATCGAGCCGCTGTTTACCCAGTTCTGCAACGGCACCACCGTCACCTGTGACGGCCTGTCCCAATGGGGAACCGTTACCCTTGCCAATCAGGGGATGTCCCCGTATGAGATCCTGCAATACTATTACGGCGACGACATCGATATCGTCACCAACGCTCCCGTCGGCTCTATTACGCCTTCCTACCCGGGATATCCGCTGAGCCTCGGCTCAACGGGCAGGGATGTGCGGATTTTGCAGTTCCGCTTAAACCGGGTTGGCAACGACTATCCCGCAATCCCCAAAGTTGCCGTCGACGGACAGTTCGGGCCTGCGACCCAGGACGCCGTCCGCAGCTTCCAGCGGATTTTCAACCTGACACCCGACGGCGTTGTAGGAGAAGCGACATGGTATAAACTGGAGCGGGTATATACAGCCGTCAAAAACCTCGCGGAGCTGGGGAGCGAAGGGTTCTCCCTTTCGGAATACTCCGCCCAGTTCCCGCAGGTCCTGCAGCTGGGCACCCGGGCGATCGGTGTATCGATCCTCCAGCACCGGCTGCGGGTGATCTCCGCCTATTACGATACGATTCCGGCGCCGTCGGTCGACGGCATCTTCGGCGAAAGCACCCGGGACGCTGTCATCGCGTTCCAGAACCGGTTCGGCTTAAACCCGGACGGCATCGTCGGCAGGCAGACCTGGGAGGAAATCTACCGGGTCTACCGCGGGATTCTGGACAGCAATATTCAGCTGGCCGGTGGGGAACTGCCGCTGCCCTGGGGCGGAACCATCCTGCAGTACGGCAGCAGAGGGGAATCGGTCCGCGCCCTGCAGCAATACCTCAACGCAGCCGCAAAGGTGTTCCCGAATATGCCGACCGTGGAAGAAACCGGCTATTTCGGGGACGATACCCGCAATGCGGTGCGCATCTTCCAGTCGGAAGTCGATCTGCCGATCGACGGCATCGTCGGTGAGCAGACGTGGGATTTCCTGACTTCCATCTATTCGGATATCCAGTCCGGCTTAAACCCCAGGCCGGGACAGTTTCCGGGTTCTGTACTGAGGGAGGGAAGCTGATGTGGGACACAGTGAAGATCAGAGAGCTGCAGCAGGCGATCCGGGTCATCTTCCATGACCGCAGGCGCTCGGAAAAAATCTACCCGGACGGCATTTATGGCCCGGAAACCTCCGCTGCCGTCCGTATTTTGCAGCAGATGGAGGAACTGCCGGTGACCGGGGAGGTCGACCGCGCCACCTGGGATGCTGCCATAAACGGTCATCTGGCAGTGCTGGAAAGCACCCGCATCGAACAGCTTTCCGTTTTCCCAAACACCGATTTTCAGCTGCAGAGAGGCGCGGGCGGTCTGATGGTCGGCCTTATCCAGGAGATTTTGCAGAAGGTAGCGGAGGTCTATGGCAATATCCCGTCACCCCGGCTGACCATGCAATACGACCTGCCGACGGAACAGTCTGTTGCGGCTTTCCAGCAAAAGGTACACCTGCCGGTTACCGGCAGACTGGACCGCGCAACCTGGAATATACTCAGCATTCTGTACGGGAATCTCTGATTAGTCCCAATTTCTGCTTTCCATGAAGCGTATCGAGTCGTGTTTTCTCCCACCTTCGGCGGGAGAAAACACTTTACGCAGAGGTTCCTGCGGTCTTTTCGTGTAGAGACAGATGTGGTTATACTGTTTGCTATCAGAAAACGCGGCGCGAAAAACGTGCCGCGTTTTCGTATATTTTGCGATAAAAAGTAACAGAATAGCCAAAGGAATCGAAAAATCCGCGCCATATTTGTACACAGACGTGTTTGCAAATAACCGGTAATTCAGATATAATGATAATGTAAATGTACCCCATAAAAGCGTAGGAGGAGTTTGCTAATATGGATTCTATTCACGAGGTTTCGATTCCGGTCGGTTCGCTGAGCATTATCGGCATGAAAGGCTGCGAAGAAATGGCGGCAAAAGTCGACGCCTATCTCACCGAATGGCGCAGCACCCGGCACGGAGAATTGATGAAAGACGGTGACTTTATCGGCTACTGCCGGGACAGCTATCTGCTGAAGGCTTCCTGCCCGCGTTTCGGCGACGGCGAAGCAAAAGGCTCGCTGAAGGAAACCGTCCGCGGTCACGACCTGTTTATCATCGTCGACTGCTTCAATTACGGCGTTACCTATAAAATGTACGGCATGACCGTCCCCATGAGCCCGGACGACCACTTTGCCGACCTCAAGAGAATGATCGCTGCCGCCAACGGCAAGGCGAGAAGAATCAACGTCATCATGCCGATGCTGTACGAAGGCCGTCAGCACCGCCGCAGCAGCCGCGAGTCCCTCGACTGCGCGCTGATGCTCAAAGAGCTGGTCGCCATGGGTGTCGACAACATCATCACCTTTGACGCCCATGACGCCCGTGTACAAAACGCAATTCCCCTCAGCGGCTTTGAAGATATCAAGCCCACCTATCAGTTCCTGAAAGCCATGATCCGCAATATTCCTGATCTGAAGCTGGACAAGGACCACCTGATGGTCATCTCTCCTGACGAAGGCGGCATGTCCCGCTGCATGTACTATTCTTCCGTTCTCGGCGTCGATCTCGGCATGTTCTACAAGAAGAGAGACTACTCGGTCATCGTCAACGGCAAGAACCCGATCGTCGCCCACGAATTCCTCGGCGACAGCGTTGAGGGCAAAGACCTGATGATCGTCGACGACATGATCTCTTCCGGCGAATCGGTCCTGGATATCGCAAAGCAGCTCAAAGCAAAGGGCGCAAAACGCATCTTCATCTGCACGACCTTCGGTCTCTTCTGCGAGGGTCTGGAGAAATTCGACGCGGCTTATGCTTCCGGCAGCATCAACAAAGTGTTCACCACCAACCTGATCTACCGCAGCCCCGAACTGCTCAAGAGAGAATGGTACAGGGAAGTCGATATGTCCAAATATATCGCGTATATCATCGACTACCTCAACCATGACCAGTCGATCAGCCCGCTCCTGGACCCGGTTGAAAAGATCAACAAGCTCCTGGAAAAAGCGCGCTCTGCGGAGTAATCCCCGTATTCAAAAAGCCTGCCCGGAAAACGGACAGGCTTTTTTCATTGGTGAACAAACTGGTTTTTCTCCGGCAGGTAGACGTACTGGACGGAGGCCATCTTTCGGATAATCTCCTCCGGATCGGCGCCTTCCGCTTTGCAGCATTCCTCCAGGCTCGGATAAAAATCCCGCAGGCGGGTGTTGATGACGCTGAGCAGGATGAAGGGATCGTTGGGCAGGCTCATATTATCAGGATTCCTTTCTATATGTTGCATTTCCTATATTATACAGCAGCCCGCTCGACCAAATTTTGCGAAGCTGTAAACTTTTCTGCAAAAGGCTTGATTTTTTGGCAAAAATGGGTTATGCTATATTAGCACTCAAAAATAACGAGTGCTAATTCGTATCACATTTGCGGTTTATGCCGTAACTTCAATAGAAAGGGATGTCCTGTATATGGCAAAGAAAGAATTTAAGGCTGAATCCAAGCGGCTGCTCGACCTGATGATCAACTCGATTTATACCCATCACGAGATCTTCCTGCGGGAGCTGATCTCCAACGCCAGCGACGCGCTGGATAAAATGTACTACCGTTCGCTGGAGGAAAACGACGGTCTGTCGAGAGAGGACTTCTACATCCGTCTGACCCCCGATAAGGAGGCAAGAACTCTGACTGTTTCCGATAACGGCTGCGGTATGACCGCGGACGAGCTGGAAAACAACCTCGGCACCATCGCCAAGAGCGGCTCTCTGGCGTTCAAGCAGGAAAATGAAGCCAAAGAGGATATCGATATCATCGGCCAGTTCGGCGTCGGCTTCTACTCTGCTTTCATGGTCGCCGATCATGTCAAGGTCGTTTCCAAGCCCTACGGCAGCGATACCGCCTGGTGCTGGGAATCGGACGGCGCGGACGGTTATACCATCGAAGAAACCGAGAAGCCTTCCTTCGGCACCGATATCATCCTGACCCTCAAGGAAGACACCGAGGACGAAAAATTCAGCGAATATCTGGAGACCTACCGCCTGACCCAGCTGGTCAAGAAATACTCCGACTACATCCGCTATCCGATCCGGATGCAGGTCGAGAGCCAGAAGGTCAAAGAGGGAACCGGTACCGAGGAAACGCCTGCCGAATATGAAACCTTCACCGAGGACCGCACCCTGAACAGCATGGTCCCGATCTGGAAGAAGAACAAGAGCGAGGTCACGGACGAGGACTACAACAACTTCTATCAGGAAAAATTCTTTGATTACGCGCCGCCTGCCCGCGTTATCCATTCCAGCACGGAAGGCGCTTCGACCTACAACGCCCTGATGTTCATCCCGTCCCGGACGCCCTATGATTTCTATTCCAAGAGCTATGAAAAGGGCCTGCAGCTGTATGCCAGCGGCGTACTGATCATGGACAAATGCGCAGACCTTCTGCCCGACTACTTCAGCTTTGTCAAGGGCCTGGTCGACTCGCCGGATCTCTCGCTGAACATCTCCCGTGAGATGCTGCAGCATGACCGCCAGCTCCGCCTGATCGCCTCCAGACTGGAAAAGAAGATCAAGAGCGAACTGAAATCGATGCTCTTAAACGACCGCGAGAAATACGAAGAATTCTTCAAGAATTTCGGCCTGCAGCTGAAATACGGCGTATATTCCGACTACGGCGCACACAAGGAAGTCCTGCAGGACCTGCTGCTGTTCTACTCCTCCTCTGAAAAGAAGATGGTCACGCTGGAAGAATACGTCGGCCGAATGAAAGAGGAGCAGAAGTATATCTACTATGCCTGCGGCGAGACCACCGACCGCATTGACCGCCTGCCGCAGACGGAGATGCTTAAGGACAAGGGCTATGAAATTCTCTACCTGACCGATGATGTCGACGAATTTGCTCTCAAGATGATGATGAAGTTTGACGACAAGGAATTCCGCAACGTTTCGGACAAGGACCTCGGCCTCGAGACCGAAGAGGAGAGCGCAGAGAGCAAGAAACAGAATGAGGAAAACAGCGAACTGCTGCGGTTTATGAAGGACGCCCTCGGCGACAAGGTAACGGCTGTCCGGCTGTCCGAGCGACTGAAATCCCATCCGGTCTGCCTGTCTGCCGACGGCGGACTGTCCCTGGAGATGGAAAAGGTACTCAACGCGATGCCCGGCGCTATGCCTGACGGCCAGAAAGCACAGGCGCAGCGCGTCCTGGAAATCAACCCGTCCCATCCGATCTTTGCCCGTCTCAAATCCATGTTCAGTGAGACGCCCGACAAGGTCAAGGATTACGCAGGGCTTCTGTATGACCAGGCCCTGCTGATCGAGGGTCTGCCGATTGAAGACCCGGTCGCCTTCTCCAACGCGGTCTGCAACCTGATGGCTGAATAAATCCATATATCTATTCCCGCAGAGGGAGGCATTGCCCAAAAGCGTATGCCTCCCTCTTAAATTTTGTCAAAAAACAGCCAGATTTTGCAAACAGACTTGTTTTCTTTCAATAAATATGCTATCCTATTTAAAAGATACAGTATAAAGACTGTATAAGACGGGAGGAACGAGTATGTCCGTATATGGGTTTTTCGGCGGCTTTTCCAGTATTTTTTTCATTTTATTTATCGTGGTGTTTATCCTGGTGATCGGCACGTTTATTGTCAACGCGGCACGGGGTATTGGGCAGTGGAATAAAAACAATCAATCGCCCATTCTGGATGTGGAAGCGACCGTCCTGACCAAGCGCACCGACGTTTCTTCCCATCTGCACGGCGGCACCGACCATACAGCTGCCCATCACACCTACTCAACCCGCTATTATGTGACCTTTGGGGTCATGAGCGGCGACCGGATGGAATTTCTGATCCCGGACCGGGAATATGGGATGCTGGTCGAAGGGGACAGAGGAATGCTCCGTTTTCAGGGCACCCGGTATCTCTCGTTCCGGCGACAATAGGCACAGGAAACCTCTTGATTTGTGAGTGAAATTTGCCGACAGCGAGGGCAACCATATCGAAATCACGGCGCCCATCCAGCGCATAAGAAAGGAACCATTATGAAACTGATCGATATCCTGCAAAACCGCACCGTTTCCGAATTAAAGGAACAGTGTGCATCCTACCGGCTGGCCCGGTATTCCAAACTGAAGAAAGCAGAACTGGCGCAGCTGCTCAGCGAGACGATGCTGTCCGACGACTTTCTGGAAAAGTTTTTTCTCGCCCTCGATGAGCCTGCTTTCCGGAACTTTGAAAAGCTGTTGAAAAAGAAAAGCTGCTCCGGGGCGTGGTTAATCCCACTGGCTAATGTGGGGTATGTTTATTTGGACAAAGATAGCTTTCAGATTGTGGAAGAGATGCAGTCGTTTGATTACAAACGCTTCGACGGCGCATTTTACAAGCACCGCAAACAGGTACAGAAATATCGGGATTATCTAAACGCCTTTGCAAATCTTTACGGCATCCTTCCTTACAGAGAAATGACCGGTATGCTCCGTGCATATGAGGGCGCGGCTTTTGATGAAGAAGAGTTGTTCGACATCTGCAGTATTCTGGATATATGCGGACAATCATTTACCTTTATGGATGACCGTCTGGTGGTGGAAACGCTTGCAATCGAACCGGAATTCTACGATGAAATCCTGCGGGCGCAGTTTGGAAAGCCTTATGCCCGCCTTCCCAAAACTGAACTGCTCAAATATGCCGATAATCTGTATTTTGAAAAAACGCCGCAGTATTTCGCTGTTGCCAGATTCTTTCAGACGGTTTTTCATCTCAACCCCAAATTCAGCGCCGAACTGACCGCTGATATCGTCGGGCTTATCCAGGCCGAAGCGTCTTTCTCCACGATACTGGAATACATGGATGATATGGGCTGCCGTTTTACGCAGTTTGACGAAGACGTTGCTCTGCATTTCATGAGCCTGTACACCGACCTGCACAACAACACAAGAATCTGGTACAACTGCGGCTATACCCCCAATGCGATGTCCCGCATACAGGCCGAAAACAACAGATAAAGAAGGTATATACTATGTCCAGCTATCAGGTCAGAAAAACGCCCGGTGACACAGCTTGGTTCCGGCACGACCGGTTCGGGATGTTTATCCACTGGGGACTGTACGCGCTTCCGGCGCGGCACGAATGGGTTAAAACCCGCGAAAAGATCACCGATGAGGACTATGACCGGTATTTCCGGCATTTTGACCCCGATTTGTTTGATGCGCATGAATGGGCAAGGCAGGCGAAAGCAGCCGGGATGAAGTATGCCGTTCTGACGACCAAGCACCATGAAGGCTTTTGCATGTTCGACTCCAAATACACCGACTATAAATGCACCAATACTCCTGCCGGACGAGACCTTGTGCGGGAATATGTGGACGCTTTCCGGGCAGAGGGGCTGAAAGTCGGGTTTTACTATTCGCTGATCGACTGGCATCATCCGGATTTCCCGATCGACCCGATCCATCCGCGCAGGGACGATGACAATGTTCAGGAACTGAACAAAGGCCGGGATATGCACCGGTATGCGGAATACATGCGCAATCAGGTCACCGAGCTGCTGACAAACTACGGAAAGATCGACATCATGTGGTTTGATTTCTCCTACCCGGACAACAATCCGCCCGATAAGCCCTGGCTGAAAGGCAAGGGGAAGGACGACTGGGAAGCGGAAGAGCTGATCGCCCTCACACGCCGCCTGCAGCCGGATATCATCATCGACAACCGCACCGGCATTGAACAGGACCTCTGGACACCGGAACAGTACCAGCCCCAGAGCTGGCTGCGGGATAAAAACGGGGAACTGGTCACCTGGGAAGCCTGCCAGACCTTTTCCGGTTCCTGGGGATACTACCGGGACGAAACCAGCTGGAAATCCCCGGAAATGCTGATTCAGATGCTGATTCAGACAGTCTCCCTCGGCGGAAACCTTTTGATGAACGTCGGGCCGACGGCAAGGGGATGCTTTGACTACCGCGCGCAGAATGCCCTGCAGGTCTACGCCGACTGGATGAAGTTTAACAGCCGCTCGATCTACGGCTGCACCATGGCAGAGCCGGAGTTTTCGGCGCCCAACGGCTGCAGGCTCACCCAGAGTGAGGACGGGAAGCGGCTGTATGTCCATCTGTTCCAGTACCCCTATGCGTTTCTGGAGCTGCCGGGCTTCGGCGGCAAGGTGGAGTATGCACAGTTTCTGCACGACGCCAGCGAAATCCAGTTCACCGAAAACCAGAGCGACCATTTCAGCGAAGGCCGCACCGAAGGGGAAGGGCTGCTGGTGCTGAACCTGCCGGTTATAAAGCCGCCGGTGGTCGTGCCGGTTATCGAACTGTTCTTTCGAAACCTCTGATTTAATGGCTTTTCCGCCGCCGTAGGCGGGGGAAAAGCCATTGGGACACGTCTCCGAAAAAGAGAAAAAC
>CAMAJC010000042.1 GCA_945835425.1 uncultured Clostridia bacterium | reverse complement strand
GGCGCGACCGGCAGGTCATCGAGGATTTTGTCATCACCAGCGGTATTGATCCGCGTCAGGTCGAATATGCTTCCTTTGATACAGAGCAGCTTGACCTCGCCTATAAAGCGCTGAAAGAAAAATTCCTGTCGCCGAACCGACCGGACGGCATCTTCATCGTAGACGACAAATTTGCGCCCCAGATTTACACGATGCTGGGCCAATGCGGTTTATCCGTACCGGAAGATGTGAAGCTGGTCGCTTCGATCCAGAATCCGCTGGACGGCGCGCTGCTGCGGCCGGGACTGACCTCTTACCTGGTCAATTCCTACCAGATGGGCTACAACGCCGCGGTGAAGCTGATTCAGGTCATTCAAGGCGGTGTGCCCGACGAATCTCTCACCTATGTGCCGTACTCCTTTATCGAAAGAGAATCGGTATAACCAAGGTAAAAACGGTTGCAGAAAATGCGGCCGATTTTATATCCGCAAAATGTAAGCGGTTACAAATTTATTACATAAGTTTTCCTATTTTCTTACATTTTCTCTTGCATTTACGAATAGGAATTTGGAACAGACTACAGGAAAAGACTTGCTTTTTAAGCAAAAATGTAAACGCTTACAATTAGCCATGGACAACCGGGCCGCTGAAACGGTCCATAATAAGCGAAAACGCAATGACAGAAAGGAAAATTACTATGACTAAGCTGAAAAAACTCGCCGCTCTCCTCGCAGTTGCTATGCTGACCACCGCCCTCGCATCCTGCGGCGGTTCCGGCTCCACCACCAGCTCTTCCTCTGAAACCGCAAAGGAAAGCTCCACCACTGCTTCCGCTTCCACCGATTCCGGCGACGCTGCTCCCGCAGCGGACGGCGACACCCTTCCCGCCTGCAAGATGACCGTATGGCTGGCCGGCAGCGGCGAACAGGCGTACAATGAAGTTTACGGCGGCATCATCGACAGCTGGATTGAAAACCGTGCGCCCGGCTCCACCAAAGAACTGACCTTTATCGCCTGGACGGATTATTTCTCCAAGCTGTCCACCGGTCTGGCCGGCGGCGCCGCTCCCGACGTTTATATGACCGGTTACGGCCAGATGGGCTCGATGAACGCCCAGGGCTATGAACTGAACCTCTCCGAGTACTTCCCCGCTGACTGGGACGGCTACACCGATATCCCCGCAAACATTTTGGGTGCAGGCATGGTCGATGGCAATCTCTACGGCCTGCTGGAGACCGCGACCCGCTGCCTGATGTACCGTAAGGATATTGCGGAACAGAATGGCGTTACGGAAGACGACCTGAAGCTTGAGACGCTGGATGATCTGACCAATCTGGTTGAGAAGATGTGCGTTTATGATGACAATGGCAATCTGGTAATGGCTGGTTGGGACGTGCAGACCGGTACCAGCTCTCCCGAACAGTACACACAGTTTATTGCTACCAACTTTGCGGATGATTTTGAATTTTGGAGTGACGACAGCAAGGCTTCCTTCAATAACGATGCCTGCAAGAGCGCTGTAAGTTACCTCAAGAGCCTCTTTGACGCCGGTTACTGCTTCCCCTCTGACCCGTCCAATACGTCTTATGGTGTTATCACCGGCCTGTCCTCCATGTCCCTCTGCGCGGAAAACTCCTATAAGCAGGCAGATATGGCATTCCCCGGCCAGATCGGTATCGTGGATATGAATCTGAACACCATGCTGATCGGTAACTTCATCGTCGCCAACTCGGGTACGCCCAATCCTGAGCAGGCTGCCGATCTGGTCATGTATATGTTCAATGAAGAATCGCTGAAGAAGAAAGCAGACCTGGGCCAGTATTCGGTTCGTACCTCTCTGCAGGACTGGTATTCCGAGACTTATCCGGACTTTGCAGTCATCCCCAATATCTATAATCATTCTTATGCAATGGCAGATGCCCTGAACCCCAATTATAACGAATGCATCAAGACCTTCCGCAATCACTATGAGACCTATATGAACAATGTTGAGGATTTGGACACGGCGCTCGCTGCTGCTGAATCTGAATGGAACGCTATTGTAGGCGGCTAATTTGATCATTTGACCGAAGCGGGCAGGGGAAACCCTGCCCCATCTTTAAAAAGGAAGGAATGAGACTTTCATGACAGCTTCTGCTGCACCGACCCGTGTGAAGAAGAAAAAGAAAAGCCTGACCGATTCCAGGCTCGGCTATCTGATGATTCTTCCCAACTACATCATCTACACGGTTTTCACCCTGATTCCGATCTGTTGGACGATCGTCATGAGCTTTACCAACTATAATCTGAAGTCTTACGAGTTTGTCGGGATTCAGAATTATATCGATATCTTCCATGACGAAATCTTCCTCAAATCCATCTGGAACACCGTTTATTACTTCCTGCTGACCATCATCCCGACGATGGTTCTGCCGCTGCTTTTAGCCCTTCTATTAAACCGCAAGATTCGCGGCAGAGGCTTCTTCCGTTCGCTTTTCTATCTGCCCAATATCCTCTCGATGGTCGCCGTATCGATGGCGTGGAGCTATCTGTACAACACTCAGGCGGGCATCCTCAATAAGATGCTGGCGGCGATTGGTCTGGCGCCGGTTCCGTGGGTCACCGATACCAAGTGGGCGATGATCTCGGTAGCGATTATGGCGGTCTGGCAGTCGCTGGGCTACAATGCCGTCCTTTACCTCTCCGGCCTGCAGGGCATCCCCGATTATCTCTACGAGGCCGCGACCATCGACGGCGCCAACGGCGTCCAGCAGTTCTTCAACATCACCATTCCTTCTCTCCGTCCGACCACCTTCTTTATCTTCGTCATGGCCTGCATCCACTCCTTCGAGGTCTTCGGACAGGTCTACATCCTGACCCAGGGCGGCCCTCTGAACTCCACCACCACCATCGCCCATCAGGTATACCTCAACGGCTTTGAATACTACAAGATGGGCTATGCGTCCGCCGAAGCGGTCATCCTGCTGCTCATCATCCTCGTTCTGACCATGGTCAATATGAAGGGAGGAAATACAGATGTCGACTAAATCCAGCATGGGCCTCCGTGCCCAGAAGACATTCAACAATGTCCTTACTTATTTCTTCCTGATCCTGCTGGCCGTCATTATCCTGGTGCCGATTTTCTTCGTTATCGTTACGGCCTTTAAGACCGACGCGGAGATTTCCTTCCAGAATTTCCAGTGGCTGCCGCACTCCCTCAATTTTGATGCCTTCAAAAACGCCTGGGAGCTGGTCAACTGGCCCCGTGCTTTCGCAAACTCCCTGCTGATCACGGTTATTGTCGTTGTCGGCTCGCTTTTCTTCAACTCCCTGGCTGGCTACGCTTTCGCACGGCTGGAATTTAAGGGCAAGGAAGTCCTGTTTATCATCCTGCTCATGGGCATGATGGTTCCGGCGCAGTCGATCATCATCCCGCAGTTTATCATCATGCGCAGTATGCCCCTTGCCGGCGGCAACAACATCTTCGGCGCAGGCGGCACCGGTTTCCTGGACAGCTATGCGTCCCTGATTCTGCCGTTCCTTTCCGGCCCGATGGGCATCTTCCTCTGCCGTCAGTTCTATTCGACCTTCCCGAAATCCCTGGATGAGGCGGCGAAGATCGACGGCTGCAACTCCTTCAAAATCTACTATTCGATTTATATCCCGATGTCCACCACCATCCTCGCCACTCTGACCATTCTCAAAACGGTCGCGACCTGGAACGACTTCTTCTATCCGCTGATCATGACGACCTCCGAGGCGATGAAGACCGTCCAGCTGGGGCTGCAGACCTTCAAAGGCTCGACGACCACCCATTACAACTGGCTGATGGCCGCGACCCTGTTCACTTCACTCCCGATCGTTATCGTCTACCTGTGCGCCCAGAAGTATTTTGTGGCCGGTATAGCAACCTCCGGTATGAAGAACTGATCTTTATTTTTGACTAATATACTTAAATAAATTCCAATTCCTGTTCCAGCCGGATGTTTTATAAGCAAATTATAAAGCGTCCGGCACTATTTTTTAAAATCTCTGGTGAAAGGCTTTTCCCTGCCGCAGGCAGGGGAAAAGCCGCCGAAACATATTTCCGGAAAGAAGAAAGATGTATTCATCAGAGAATCTAACGAAAGGAATGTTACTATGAGAACTATACTTGTTATGTTTGACTCCCTCAACCGCCGTTTTCTTCCCAACTACGGCTGCGACTGGGTGAAAGCGCCGAACTTTGAACGGCTCGGGCGCAGATGCGTCACCTTTGACAACGCCTATGTCGGCTCGATGCCCTGTATGCCTGCGAGACGGGAGATGCACACCGGCCGGTACAACTTCCTCCACCGCTCCTGGGGACCGATGGAGCCGTTTGATGACTCCGCTCCCCAGATCCTCAAGGAAAACGGCATCTATACCCACCTTGCTTCCGACCACCAGCACTACTGGGAGGACGGCGGCGCCACCTACCACACCCGCTACTGCTCCTGGGAGTGCTTCCGCGGCCAGGAGGGCGACCCCTGGAAGGCTGATCTGAACCCCGCTATCAAGGGCTGCCACAATGTCGAGCGCAGTTCCAACGCGCCGAAGCCCGACAACTATATTATCAACCGATTCCCGGTACAGGACGCCATCAACCGCGCCCATATGCCGAAAGAGGAGCAGATGCCGCAGCCGCGAACCTTTGCGGCCGGGCTGGAGTTCCTCGAGACCAACCATCTGTACGACAACTGGTTCTTGCAGATCGAGACCTTTGACCCCCATGAGCCCTTCTTCTCGCCCAAGGAGTATCAGGCCCTTTATCAGGACGTCGACATCGGCTACGACGCCGACTGGCCGCCTTACGGACCCTGCCGCAGCTCGGAAGAGGTCGTCGCCCATGTGCGGAACAAATACGCAGCGCTGGTTTCGATGTGCGACGCTTACCTCGGCAAGGTGCTCGACTTCATGGACTCCCACGATATGTGGAAGGACACGGCCCTGATCGTCACCACCGACCACGGCTATCTTCTGGGCGAACATCAGTGGTGGGCAAAATCCATCATGCCGCTGTACAACGAGATCGCCCATATCCCGATGTTTGCCTGGGACCCCAGAGTGGGCAAAAAAGGCGAGCGGAGAAGCGCACTGGTGCAGAACATTGATTTTGCGCCGACCCTGCTGGAACTGAACGGTCTTCCAATTCCGAAGGATATGCTGGGCAAGCCGCTGCGCGGTGTCATCGATCACGACGAGGTTATCCATCCCTGCATCCTTTTCGGCCACCACGGCACCCATATTGACCTGACCGACGGCCGGTATGTCTATATGCGTGCACCCCTGACCCGTGAGAACGGCCCGGTCTATGAATACACCCTGATGCCGACCCATATGCGGGCGATGTTCTCTCCCGAGGAGCTGAAAACGGCGGTCATGCACGAGCCCTTTACCTTCACCAAAGGCGCACCGGTCATGCGGATTGAGACCGGCGACCCGCAGGCGAAAGCTTTCCCCTTCTACCGCTACGGCACCAAGCTCTATGACCTGGAAAACGACCCCGGTCAGCTGCATCCCATTGAAAACCTCGAAGTGGAACTGGACCTGATCCACAAGATGACCGCCCTGATGAAGGAAAACGACGCGCCGATGGAGCAGTATGCCCGGATGGGACTGCCCTATGACCACGATATGACGATGGAGGAGCTGAAAGCGCAGAAAGCTTTCGTCGCCGCCAACGACGCCAAAGTCCCGGTCGAGCTGGACGGAGCCGACTGGACGATGGAAGCGAAGGAGCAGTTTTTGGCTCTCGCGATGTATACCGGAAAAGACCAGCTGCCCGGCCTGATGCGGGAATATTTCGCCCAGCATCCGACCGCCCACATCGATGAGGCGTATATGACCCGGTTTGCCTGCGCGGTCACGCCGGAAGCCGCTCATGGTCCGGTGCTGCATGTGCTGGGCGTAGTGGCGAGACGGTCGTAATAAGTCTGCGGAGTCTTATGGTGTTTTCCCGCCGGAGGCGGGGAAAACACCATGGGAATACGTTTCCGGAAAGGAAGAAACTGTATCAATCAGAACGTTTCTGTGAAATTGTACATAAGCGGGCGAAAAAGTTTTATCTGCAAAGGGCAGCCGTTATGTTATAATAGAAAGTAACATAACAGTGACTTTTTCGCTCCGTCCTGCAGGAGCAAACTGACCACGAAAGGATGTATTTTATGTCCAAACGCCCTGACATCATCATCTTCAATCCCGACCAGATGCGCGCCGACGCTCTCCATCACCTCGGCAATATGGCCGCCGTTACCCCGACCCTGGACGCTTTTCAGCAGACCGACGCCGTTTCCTTCCGCAATGCTTTCTGTCAGAACCCGGTCTGCGTCCCCAGCCGGTGCAGCTTTACGACCGGCCTTTATCCCCACGTTTACGGCCACCGGACGATGGCCCACCTGCTCCACGAGGACGAAAGCTCGATTTTCAGCGAACTGAAGGACGCGGGGTACGACGTCTGGATGAACGCGCGAAACGACCTGATTGCCGGGCAGGTGGACGGCCTCTGTGAGCGCCACGCCAGCGAAATCTATTACGGCGATGATGTCCCCAAAGCACCCGGCACCGTCAACCCCAATCCCCGCGGCCAAAGAGGGGACAAGGATTTTTATTCCTTCTACCGCGGCGAGCTGAAACGGGACGAAAACGGCAAAAACTATTCCGCCGATGACGCTGCGGTCGACGCGGCGGCGGAGCATATCCTGAATGCCGACCCGGATAAACCGCTGTGCATCTTCCTCGGTCTGATGTTTCCCCATCCGCCCTATCAGGTGGAGGAGCCCTATTTCTCGGCCATCGACCGGGAGAAACTGCGCCGCCGTGCAAGAGTCCTGCCCGACGCGGAAAAGGCCTACATCGAAGACCTCTGCCGGAAAAACATGGTCGGTCTCGAGCAGTACACCGAGGAGGACTGGAACGAGCTGCGGGCGGTCTATCTGGGAATGTGCATGAAGGTCGACGAGGAGTTCGGACGGCTGATTGACGCGCTCAAAAAAGCGGGCCGGTACGACAACGCCGCCATCTTCTTCTTCTCCGACCACGGTGACTATACCGGGGATTACGACCTGCCGGAGAAAAACCAGAACGCTTTCCCGCACTGCCTGGTCAATGTCCCGCTGCTGGTCAAGCCGCCGAAGGGCGTAGCTCTGCAGCCCGGCATCTCCGACAGCCTGGTGGAGCTTATCGACTTTTACGCGACCGCCATGGACTTTGCGGGCGTGACCCCTGACCATACAAACTTTGGTAAGACCCTGCGCCCGGTGCTGGCTGACCCATCTGCCCATTTTCGCGACTACGTTTTCTCCGAGGGCGGACGAAACGCCGGTGAGACCCACTGCGATGAATACCACAATGCCCATAAAAACGGCGAGAACGTAAACGGCGAATACTGGCCCAGACAGAAGGCGATGTCCGTTGACGAAGCCCACTGCAAGGGCACGATGGTCTTTGACGGCCGGTATAAGCTGGTCTACCGCGCCCACGGCCGGAACGAGTTTTACGACCTGCAGGCCGACCCGCTGGAAGAAAAGAATGTCTATGCCGATTCCCGCTATCTCCCGGAGATTCAGCGGCTGCTGGCGGCGGTGCTCGCCTGGTATCAGGACACCTGCGACATCGTCCCGTACCACGCCGACGCACGCTGGAGCAAGGAAATGCTCTGGAGCAAAGTGAAGCCCATGGTGCCGGAAAAATACTGGGGTGAAATGCAGGCGTTCTTAGAGGACAATATCGACATTACCCCGGTCATGATGAAGGCGGCAGAGCTTGCCGGAAGAAAATAAATATATCTAACTTGTCGAAAAAGTAGGGCGGGCTGCCCTCAGCCCGCCGCCATAAACCGCCTGAATAGCATAGATATTCTCCCACAATCATGAACGCAATAAATATACCAGACAGGAGTGATATTCCCATGAAAGTAATCATGGTAACATACGATTCGCTGAACACCCGATTCCTCCCGAACTACGGCTGCGACTGGGTCAAAGCGCCGAACTTTGAGCGGCTGGGCAGAATGGCCGTCACCTTCGACCACTGCTACTGCGGCTCGATGCCCTGCATGCCCGCGAGAAGAGAACTGCACACCGGCCGGTACAACTTCCTCCACCGCTCCTGGGGTCCCATTGAGCCGTATGACGACTCGATGCCGGAAATCCTCAGCAAGGGCGGCTACCACACCCACCTCGTCTCCGACCACGGCCACTACTGGGAGGACGGCGGCTGCACCTATCACACCCGCTACACCACCTGGGAATGCAACCGCGGCCAGGAGGGCGACCCCTGGAAGCCGATGATGAAGACACCGCCGATGCCGGAGCACCTCGGCTCCCTTTGGCCGCAGGACTGGGCAAACCGCCAGTTCATGAAGACGATAAACGACATACCCCAGACCAAGACCTTCAACGGCGGCGTCGAGTTCCTGGATTTGAACCACGCCGAGGACAACTGGTTTTTGCACGTCGAGACCTTTGACCCCCATGAGCCGTTCTACACGATGCCCGAGTTCCAGGAAATCTATGAGAAAGAGTATAATGGCCCGCAGTTTGACTGGCCCTCTTATGCGCCGGTCAAGGACGAGGAGCGCCCGTATATTGAGCACGTCCGCAAGACCTACGCCGCCCTCGTGACCATGTGCGATCGGTGTCTCGGCAGAATCATGGAAAAGATGGATGAGTACGGCCTCTGGGAGGATACCCTCTTAATCGTCAACACCGACCACGGCTTCTTCCTCGGCGAGCACGACTGGTGGGCCAAGAGCGGCTATGTCCTCAACCTCGAGGAGGTCGCCCACACCCCCTGCTTCATCTACGACCCCGTTTCCAAGGCGACCGGCCGGAGAGACGCGCTGATTCAGACGATCGACTACGCGCCGACGGTTCTGGACTTCTGCGGCTTCCCGATTCCGAAGGATATGAACGGCAAGTCCCTGCTGCCCGCAGTCCGGGAGAACGCCCCTGTCCATGACGCGATCATCTACGGCGCTTTCGGCGCACAGATCACCTGCACCGACGGCCGCTATAAATACATCCTGACCCCGAAGGAAGACAACTGGCCGCTGTACAACTACACCCTGATGCCCACCCATATGCGCGCACGGTTCCATGTGGACGAGCTGCAGGAGATCGAGCTGTCCGAGCCGTTCGGCTTCACCAAGGGCGTGAAACTGATGAAGATTCCGGACAAGAACTATTTCGGCGGCAATATGCCCATCTCGGTCAAGAAGGGCAACCCGGATATGGACAAAGTCCTGCCTCATGCCGGCACGCCGAAGGACTGGAAGACCGAGCTGTATGACCTTGAGAATGATCCCCATGAGATGCACCCGATCGATGACCCGGCAGTAATCGCGAGACTGCGCCGCTCGATGGTCGAAAAGATGATCGAAAACGAAGCACCCGTCGAACAGTACACCCGTATGGGCCTCGAAAGAGAATATGCCGAGGCGATGGAAAAATAATTGTTTCCTGATTGTGTTTATGGTATAATAGGGAAAAAAGGAAACCCGCCGTCTTTTTTAGGCGGCGGTCAGGCTGTAGAAAAACTCACATTTTATGTTTTTATGAAGCGTGAGTTCTTATCGGAAGGTTCTTAGGGGGCGCCCTCACTTGCAGGCCGCCCCCTCTTGGGAAAACAGTCCGCCGGACTCTTTTCCCAATTCACCCCCTGCCGAGCGCGCTGCGCAAAGGGGATTTCGTCCATTGCGATGGACGACCAAAGGCTCTGCCTTTGGAATCCGCCAGCCCTTTAGAAAAAGGGCTGGACCCCAAACCTTT
>CAMAJC010000041.1 GCA_945835425.1 uncultured Clostridia bacterium | reverse complement strand
GCTGCGCGGAGAGATTCAGAACGAAATCTGTTGATTGGATGGAGAAACAGCTCTATGAAAAAGTGTATTCTGATTCCCGATTCATTTAAAGGCACCCTTTCTTCGGCGGAGATCTGCGCCGTCATGAAGGAACGAATTCTGGCCCATTGGCCGCAGGCAGAAGCTATTGCCATTCCGGTTGCCGACGGCGGCGAAGGAACGGTCGACTGCTTTTTGGAGGCCCTTTCGGGAGAACGGGTGGAGATTCCGGCTCACGGTCCCTTTGGGGAGCCGGTATGCGGGTACGGCGCGAAGTTTGGGGACAAAGGCGTGCTGGAGATGGCGGCCTTTGCCGGGCTGCCGATGGCGGAAGGGCGTTTAAGTCCCGGAACAGCCTCGACCTTTGGGGTCGGAGAAGCGATACGCCGGATGACAGAGCTGGGATGTAAAGAGATTTTGCTGGGGCTCGGCGGCAGCTGCACCAACGACGGCGGCGCCGGGATGGCCGCGGCGCTTGGGGTACGGTTTACGGACGCCTCCGGAAAGCCCTTTGTCCCGACCGGTCTCACCCTTGACCGCATCGCCCATATCGACTGTACGGAAGCGCGTCGGCTGCTGTCCGGCGTTTCGATCACGGCGATCTGCGATATCGATAATCCCCTTTATGGGCCGGAGGGTGCTGCCTTCGTCTTTGCGCCGCAGAAGGGCGCGGACGCGGAGATGGTCGAAAAGCTGGATAAGGGGCTGCGGCACCTTTCCGATGTGATCAGAAAAGATCTGCATATGGACGTGTCGGATATCCCCGGCAGCGGCGCTGCAGGCGGAATGGGCGCAGGCGTCACCGCTTTTCTCGGCGGCAAACTCCGTCCCGGCATTCAGGCAGTGCTGGACATGGTGCAGTTTGACAGCCTGCTGGAAGGGACCGACCTTGTGCTGACCGGCGAGGGCCGGATCGACAGCCAGAGCCTGCGGGGTAAGGTCGTCATCGGCGTTGCCGGGCGTGCAAAGAAAAAGGGCGTCCCGGTGCTCGCGGTCGTCGGCAGTATCGGCGAAGGCGCCGAGGGTGCGTATGATCTCGGCGTGACGGCGATGTTCAGCATCAACCGCAAGGCAGAGGATTTCTCCGTTTCCCGTTATCACGCCAAGGAAAACCTGTCGGCGACGATGGAGGATATCTGCCGGTTTTATGAGATTATGAGTTAAGCATCTATAAACAGCCGTATGCTGAAACCGAAAAGGGCAGGCGACATGGTGGCTTTCCATGCGCCTGCCTTTTTATGTTTATCCCCGCACCTGCAATAACCGGATGCGCGAGGGTCAGATCACTTATTTTTACCTTCGTCATATGCATTCACTCTTTCCGTTTTGGTAGGGCCAGTATACTGCTTCTCTTTTTGCGGAATACTAAAGTTTTGTTTTCGGAATGTTAATTGCGCTTTCACTCGGAAATAGTTTTTTCCGCAGCAGAGCCTTTATATGGTAATCCTACACGCGGTTGATAAACGAAGGATAAATTGCAGATAAAGTTTTCGTTCAGCTTTTTATGCCGGGGCAAATGAAAAGGCCGGCGTATTTACACCGGCCCGAGCTTGTAGATAAAGCCTGTAGGAATCAAGCGTAACAATCATTTGCATGTAGCGGCTTCAATGTCCTGCGGACATTACGGCGACCCGAATTTCACAGGCGAGGTATTGGGCGGCATTCGGGACGAGGTTCTGGACCAGTGGCAGGAGGAGAACCCGCACTACCGCCGGGAAGATTTGGATTTTATTTTTGATTATGTCCTGATGGGTTCCACCCGGCTGATTCTGAACTGGCTGCAGGATAACAGAGGACTGTCTGCCTGCCAGTTTGCCAGACGGATAGAGCGTCTGGGCCATTATGCGCAGATGGCGATTGCGGAATTTTAGCTGGCTTTACCTGCGCACGGACTGTCCATATAAAATAAACGGCCTGCCGTCCGCACAGCGCAGACAGCAGGCCGCTTCATTTTATGACTCAGAGATAAAACAGCAGGGTCAAAATGACCGCGCAAGCCAGATAAATCAAACCGGGAATCAGAAGATGGGAGCCGGCGTTTCCCTTTTTCTTGCGCTGCAGGTAGTCATAATAGGAATCATACTTTTTTTCCAGGCCGAACACCCGGATCATCAGCGTGCTGACGGTATAGCGGATGCCGTCGAACAGCCCTTCTCCGGAGATGTACAGGATGCCGCCGATACCCGACAGCAGAATGCCCGGGACGAGGGCGGCGTTGCTCAGAATGCGGAGCAGCTCTTTCGCATCAGCCACAGGACCTTGATAGAGGATATTCACGACCATCAGGACGCCGCCGCAGATAAAGGCGATCAGCTTTCCCAGATGGCGCTTCATTGGGCCTGTCCCTTCAGCCGCTCCGCTTCTGCCGCGGTGCAGCGGACGAAATGCCCGGGGAAGATTTCCCGCAGGGCCAGATCCGCTTCTTCCTCAGGGGTATACTGCGGCGGCTGGTAGATGATGCGCTTGCGGCGCTTTTCGTAGTGCGGGTCCGGCATGGGGATGGCGGAGAGCAGCGACTGGGTATAGCCGTGCAGCGGCCGGGCAAACAGCTCGTCCGACTCCGCCAGTTCGACCAGATGGCCGAAATACATGACGCCGATGCGGTCGGAGAAGTACTTGACGACCGACAGGTCATGGGCGATGAACAGAATGGAGATGCCCATCTCCTCCCGCAGACTGCCCAGCAGGTTGATGACCTGCGCCTGAATCGATACGTCCAGAGCGGAGACCGGCTCGTCGGCGATAATCATCTTCGGCTCCATGATAATGGCGCGGGCGACGCCGATGCGCTGCCGCTGACCGCCGGAGAACTCATGGGGATAGCGGTTGGCGTGCTCCGGCAAGAGCCCTACCTTGCCCAGCACGTCCATGACCATGTCGCTTATCTTCTTTTCGTCTTTCATTCCGCGGATGCGCAGACCCTCGGCGATGATCTCCTTGATGGTCATACGGGGATTCAGAGAAGCCATCGGGTCCTGGAAGATCATCTGAATCTGGGTGACGGTGGGGTACTTTTTGCGCAGGGCTTTGGACTGTGCCTCTGCCTCGCGGCATTTTGCTTTTGCTTCCAGCAGACGCGCTCTTGCCTCCGCTTTTTCCGACGGCGCAGCTGCCTTGAGCGCAGCCTTTGCCTGGCGGAGCGCTTCCTGCTCGTCCCATGTTCCTGCGGAGATCAGCTCGCCGTCAAACCAGACCTTTCCGCCGGTGATGTTGTACAGCTTGATGACCGAGCGGGCTGTGGTGGTCTTGCCGCAGCCGGATTCACCGACCAGTCCGACGATCTCGCCGTTTTTCACCGAGAAGCTGACATCGTCGACGGCCTTCGTGACCGCATGGCCGGACTTAAAATACTGGCGCAGGTGCTCGACCCGCAGCAGTTCCGGTTTTTCAGTTGCCATCCAGCTCACCTCCCAGCTTCTGCATCCGGCGGATACGCTGCGTTACGATTTCGGGCGGGTCCACCTTGGGCGCATTGGGGTGCAGCAGCCAGGTGGCCGCGTAATGGGTGGGCGAAATCTGAAACAGCGGCGGCTGCTCCTCAAAGTCGATGGCCATGGCGTACTTATTCCGTGCCGCGAACGCGTCTCCCTTGGGCGGGAACAGCATATTGGGCGGCGTGCCGGGGATCGACTCCAGCTTTTCCTTGGTGTCCAGGTCGGGGATCGAGGCCAGCAGCGCCCAGGTATAGGGATGGGCAGGATGGTAGAAAATCTCGTCCGCCGTGCCGTACTCGACAATCTTGCCGGCGTACATGACGGCGATACGGTCGGCCATGTTGGCGACAACGCCCATGTCGTGGGTGATGAAGATGACCGACAGCTGCCGCTCCCGCTTGATCGAGTTGATCAGCTCCAGAATCTGCGCCTGGATCGTGACGTCCAGAGCGGTGGTTGGTTCGTCGCAGATCAGCAGGTCTGGGTTGGCCGAAAGGGCGATGGCGATGACGATGCGCTGCCGCATACCGCCGGACAGCTCGAAGGGGTACTGGTTATAGCGACGCTCCGGGTCGGAAATGCCGACGCCGGCCAGCAGCTCCAAGGCACGGGCCTTAGCGTCCTTCCGGGAGATCTTCCCGTTGAGGCGCATCGACTCGGTCAGCTGCTTGCCCACCTTCATGATGGGGTTCAGGCTGGACAGCGGGTCCTGGAAGATCATGCCCAGCTTGTTGCCGCGGTATCTGTGAAACTCACTCTCCGGCAGCTTTAACAGATCGGTATCCTCATACAGAATAGAGCCGCCGTCCACAACGGCGTTGGGCGCCAGGATACCCATCAGGGAACGGGCTGTGACCGATTTGCCGGAGCCGGACTCGCCGACGATGGCGAGGGTCTCGCCTTTGTACAGGTCAAAGCTGATGTCCCGTACAGCCCGCACCATGCCTCCGCCTGTCCGGAAGGAGATGGTGAGGTTTTTTACCTGCAGAATTTTCTCTTTTTCTTCCATTATCATTCCTCCGCACCTCGCAGTGTGGGATTGAGCGCATCCCGCAGGCCGTTGCCGAACAGATTAAAGGAGATCATCATCAGGGAGATGAACAGGGCCGGGAACAGGATCGCGTGGGGATAGGTCGACAGCGCCGTCTGGGCATTGGAAAGCATCGTGCCGACGCTGGTCAGGGTCGAGGAATCCAGGTTCAATACGCCCAGGTAGGACAGGGAGGATTCCGTAAAGATAACGCTGGGGACCATCAGGATGCAGGCGGTGATGATCGTGCCGAGGGCGTTGGGAAGGATGCAGCGGGCAATGAGCCGTGCGTCGCTGGCGCCAAGGGTTCTGGCCGCGAGGACATATTCCTGTCCTTTAAACCGGTAGAACTGGGTGCGGACGGTACTGGCGACGCTGATCCAGCCGGTCAGGACGAAGGCCAGCAGCAGTGCTCCGACAACGCCGATCTCCTTGCCCCAGCGCAGCTGCAGCAGGGAGAACATGACCATATAGGGAATCGAGTAAAGCACGTCGGCGATTCTCTCCATGACCAGGTCCAGCTTGCCGCCGTAGTAGCCCTCGATGGCGCCGTAGACGGTGCCGATGAGGAAGTTGATGGCCGAGACGATAACGCTCAGCATCAGGGAGAATCTCGCGCCGGAGGCCAGTCTGGACAGGATATCATGCCCCAGATTGTCGGTGCCGAACAGGAAGCAGGGCGCACGGCCGTGGAGATAGGTAAACCAGTCGTAGTAGTAGACCCGGACCTGATACTGCTTGCCGTTCATCTTGAGGGAGTAGTAGGAGAGTCCGTCGGCGCTCTGGTCGTCGGTTTTGAAGTTCGGGATCAGGGTGCCGTCGGCTTCTCTCGAAGCAACGCCCTTGGCGTTGTGCTCATACCAGAAGTTTGCGTTGTCCCGGTTCATCTCCTGGGCAACCTTGCTGGTGTTGACCATGGGGTAGAACAGCCGGACGCCGTTTTCTTCCTCATAAGCGCGGGCTGCTTCGTATTCGGACGGGGTCAGGTTGATGTAGACATAGCCGACAGCCCGGTAGGAATCGACCTCGATATCATAATAGGTGTTGGTGCGGCCGTTGACCGTCGATTCATAGGAGTCCTTAACCGCGGTGATCGCGTCACAGGCTTCGTAGTAGTCATAGGTCTGCTGGTTGACGGTCTTGCCGGTGCAGCCGTCCCAGATGCCAAAGCGGCTGAGGAAATTGCTTTTCGGCAGGACATAGACATAATAGGAGTCGGTGAAGGACATATCGTAGGTGGAGAAGATCGGGGTGAACACCGCAAAGATAATCAGCAGCAGGATGATAAACGCCGCGACGACCGAGCCTTTGTTCTTTTTAAACCGGCCCCATGCGTCGCCGAAATAGCCGACGGCCTTGGTCTCGAACCGGGCGTCATGGATATTCTCTGCCTGCTGGACAAAGACGAATTTTTCCTTCGGAAGATCGGGAAATTCCTGTTTATTCATTGTTCTTGCCGCCTCCAATCCGAATACGGGGGTCAACCAGACCGTAGCTCAGGTCAATGACCAGGGTCGCTGCGAGGCTGATGACGGTGTAAAACATACTGACTGCCAGGAACAGGCTGTAGTCCCGTTCGAGAATGGAGGATACATAGGTGCTGCCGATGCCGGGGATGCCGAAGATCTTTTCGATGATCAGCGAGCCGGACAGAACCATGACGAACTGGCTGATGATCATCGGCATGATGGGCACCATCGAATTGCGCAGGGCATGGCGGAGGGTCGCCTGCCGGCGGGTCAGGCCCTTGGTCCGGGCCAGCAGCATATAGTCGCTGGTCAGCGTCTCGGTCAGCTCGGCGCGGACTGCGCGCATCAGGCTGGCGATGGTGCCAAACGACATGGACATGACGGGCAGCACCATCGATTTGAGCATTTCCGGCGAAAAATAATTGGTGCCGGAAGCCACGACGATGGGGAACCACCCCAGCTTGAAGCCCAGGAAATACTGGACGACAAAGGCGTAGATGTAAGCCGGGACCGAGATAAACAGCATGATAACGACCGAGATCACATGGTCCTGCCATTTATTCTTTTTCAGGGCGGCGTAGATGCCGAACAGCAGTCCCAGCGGGATGCTGACGACCATCGACCAGGCGTTGACGGCGATGGTTGCGGGAAGCTTCTGGGCGATATGGCTGGTTACAGGGGTCAGGTAGGTGCCGACCTTGGTGCAGACGCCCCAGTCCCACTCGGTAAATACCTTTTTCAGGAAGATGATATATTGTGTCAGGATCGGCTCATCATAGCCCCAGGCCTTGCGCATGGCCAGAACTGCGGCGGCATAGTCTCCGCTGCCGCGGGGCAGCTGGTCGGGCAGCATCCGGATCATGACGAAGCAGATGGTCATAATGATAAAGCAGACGCACAGCATGAGCACAATACGCTTCAGGATATAAGTTGCCATGCTTTTCATAGTAGTTTGAGATCCTTTCCGTATCAAGGGTTGTGACAAGATATCCGCCAAACAGCAAAATGTGCGCTGTTTGGCGGATAGCCGTTTCAGATGAAAGATGCAGCCGGGGATTATTGGTAATTCAGCTGATAGTTGTTGTCAGCGCAGTACTGATCCCATTCCGCGTCGGTGAAGTTGAAGGTCATAAAGCGGATGCCGCCGAAGCCGACCTCAAAGACTTCCTCGTAGGTCGGGTAAGCGATCTTCTGGCTTAAGAGGCCTGCGGAGCTGGAGCACCAGAACGGGCAGTCGCGGTACTTGAGCATCAGGTTCAGTTCCAGAGCGGCGAGGATCTCGTTGCGGACGTCGGCGTCTGCGATGGCGTACGCGCCGTAGCACAGCTCTTCAAACCAGCCGTAGTAGGTGTTGGTGACAGTCTCACCGCCGACCACGATATCCAGGGTCTCGCTCTCTGCGTCAAAGCCGAAGTAAGCCTGCGGAGAAGCGTTGTCGGTGCAGAAGAATTCCATCAGGGCGTAGGGGTTGGAAGCGCCTGCGTTCCAGCCGCTCATGCACAGATCGTACTCGCCGCTGTCCAGCATACCGTAGTAGTCCTCGCTGACGACCATGTTGACGATGATGCGGCCTTCAAGGACGGTGCCCTTGGTAGCTGCGTCGAGGGAGTTCTGCATGAAGTTGACTTCCTTGGTGGAAGCGGTATCATTGTCCCAGGTGGGATAATCGAAGACGAAGACGTCGCTTTCGCTGACGACGCCGTCGGCCAGAGCCTGTTCATAACCGGAGACGAGGCATTCTCTCGCAGCGTCCAGGTCATAGCCGGTGATCTCGTCCAGGTCGCTCACGCCGTAGAAGGTCTTCAGAGTCTGCTGGGCAGCTTCGCTGTCGCGGTAGCGGGTGCCGTTTTCGACGTCATAGACATAATAGTCGCTGATATAGCCGTAGAGCGCTTTGCCGTGGCCCTGCTGGGCGACAAATTCCATCCGGTTCATCGCCAGGGAGATGCCTTTGCGGAAATCGGCGTAGGTCAGGATGGTCTTGTTGACGCCTGCTTCTTCCCGTTCGGTGAGCAGTTCTTCGTCATTGTTGATGTTCAGGAAGTAGATGTAGGGGTTGGAGGTGTATACGACATAGTCGCTGCCCTGATAGGTCTTGAGGAGGTTCGCGTCCAGAGCCAGGGAGTCGGCTTTGCCCTGTAAGAACAGCTGCTCCTGGGTAGCGGAGTCAGTGATGATGCTGCAGACAATGTCGGTAGCCTGGAACTGGCCTTCATGCTTGCCGTCGGTCCAGCCGTACCAGTTTTCGTTGCGGGTGACATGCCATTCCTTGTCGGCCAGGAACTCGACCAGCTTGTAGGGACCGTAGGAGATATAGGAGTCCTTGGTGGTGCCGTAGTTGGTTTTGATCATGTCGCCGGTCTGCATCTTGCCGGCCTCGTAAACCTTTTCGTTGACCAGCGCGTAGTTGTTGCTGTAGTATTTGAAGAAGTAGTCATCCAGCGGCGTCTTCAGGATGACGGTCAGCTCATAGTCGCCGGTCTTAAGGAAGCCGACGTTTTCCCACTGGGTGGGAGCAAGCTCCTGCTCATAGAAGGCCATGTACATCCAGTTGTACGGGTCTTCTTCCCAGCCCCAGTTGAGCAGCATTTCGTTGATGTCGGAAATAACCTCGTCGGTGACGGCCACATAGTCCTCGCTGCCGTATTTTTCCAGCAGGTCTTCACCGGCCGCGTTCAGATAGTAGGCTTCATAGCCGCTGTAGTAATCCTCGGCGGAATAGCCCCAGAACGCGCTGGTGGGCTGGGTGAAGCTGACGTACAGGGGTGCGTCGCCGTAGTCGGCAAACTCATAGGTGTCGATATCCGCGACGAGATAATACGCAGTGCCCTGACCGGCCTTGTAGTAGTTCTCTGCGTTGTAGATCGGCAGGGTGACGTAGTAGGCGGAGGCGCTGTAGTTGTTCATCTCGGGGTTTAAGATCTGGTGCATCGAGTAGATGTAGCTGTCGGCGTTGATCGGCGTGCCGTCTTCCCATTTGGCGTCGGGATTCAGGGTCACGCGCCAGGCGTAGCCTTCGGTCGCACCGGCCGGAACGCCCCAGTTTTCATCGCCCGCGTACTGGGCGGTGACGTCTTCCGGTTCCTCGGAAGCCATTTCGCAGACCCATTCATAGCCGTCGGCGGTGTCGTTCAGAATGAGCGACCACATATTCATTTCGGTGTAGGCGGTGACATATTCGACGACCTCGGCTTCATGGCTGTTCCAGGTGGTGGGGGTGTTCAGCGAGAAGAACCGGTAGGTAAAGGTGTCGTCAGAGTCAGAGCCGGAGCCGCTGCTGCTGCCGGAGGACGCGGACTGGGAGGAGCCAGACCCCGAAGCAGACGAGGACGAGCCGCTGCCGCCACCATTTCCGCAGGCGGTCAGCGCTCCTGCAAACAGCGTCAGGCTCAGTAAAACGGCAATGCTTTTCCTGAGTTTTGTCATGTTGATTTCTCCTTTATTTCGGTATGGATATACGGATGACGCACCGGAAGGGAACCGCCTTTCCGGCGCATCTTATCGCATCAAAGTTTTACCGGATCAGATCTGATCCTGCAGCCATCCGATCAGGCTGCACAGGGTCCCTTCCGCGAACGGGTCATCGAGCCCTGCGGCCTTGACCAGATGCGGGAAGTCCATGCTGCCGGTCTTCCGGCAGAAGGTGAGGTAGCTCTGCCAGGCGGCGTCTTTATCCTGCTGCATCCAGCGGCAGTATTCCAGGGCGCAGACCTGCGCGAGGGCATAATCGATCGCATAAAAGGGCCAGAGGAAAACGTGGGGGATATGCTGCCAGGAGCAGCCCTCTTCCAGATGGGTATTGCCCGCGCAATCGCTTCCGGGAAGGTATTCCCGCGAAAGCTGCAGCCAGAGGTCATTTCGCTCCTTGGGGGACATATCCGGGCGTTCATAGACCCGCTGCTCAAATTCATCCTGCAGGCATTCCCTCGCGATCAGCCGCAGGGCACTTTCCAGATG
>CAMAJC010000040.1 GCA_945835425.1 uncultured Clostridia bacterium | reverse complement strand
GGCGACGTCACCTTCTGGCAGGAGGATATGCCTATCGTCATCGGCGACTCATCCTTCCGCGGCAAAGGCATCGGCAAACAGGTCGTTGCCGCTCTGATCGAACGGGGAAAGGTTCTTCATTATCCGCAGCTTTTTGTGCGGGAAATTTATCATTATAACATCGGTTCACAACGGCTTTTTGAAAGCGCCGGTTTTGTAAAGGACGGAAAGACCCCGGACGGATTCCGCTACCGGCTGGATATTTGTGAATCGCCAAAGGAACGTGAAAATACATGACCAAGAAAATTACCATCCTGGGCTCCACCGGTTCCATCGGCACCCAGGCTTTAGATGTCTGCAAGGCGAGCGGTTTCACCGTTTACGCCCTTGCGGCCAATAAAAGCGAACAGCTCCTCGAAAGCCAGACCCGTGCTTTCCATCCAAGGAAGGTCTGCATCGCCGACCCTACCCATTATGAGAGCTTCAAAACCCGCGTCGCCGACCTGCCGGTGCAGGTCCTGACCGGTCTGGAAGGGCTGTGCGAACTGGCAGCGGATACCGAGGCCGACATCGTCCTCAACTCGGTGATCGGCATGATCGGCCTGCGTCCGACGCTGGCGGCCATCGAAGCGGGGAACACCCTGGCCCTGGCCAACAAGGAGACGCTTGTCACCGGCGGCGAGCTGGTCATGGGCCTTGCAAAGGAAAAAGACGTCCGCATCTTCCCGGTCGACTCGGAGCATTCGGCAATTTTCCAGTGCCTCGAAGGATATCGGCACTGCCACCTGAATAAAATACTCCTGACAGCGTCCGGCGGGCCTTTTTTCGGCATGACCAGAGAGCAGCTGGGGGACATCACCCCGGAGCGCGCCCTCAAACACCCCAACTGGAGCATGGGCGCCAAGATCACCATTGACTCTGCGACCCTGATGAACAAGGGCCTCGAGGTTATCGAAGCGGTCCATCTTTTCGGCGTCCGTCCCGACCAGATCGAGGTCGTCGTCCACCGGGAGAGCGTCGTCCATTCGCTGGTCGAGTTTGACGATTATTCGGTCATCGGTCAGCTGGGTGTGCCGGACATGAAAATCCCGATCCAGTACGCCCTGACCTATCCCGAACGGACTGCCTGCCCGACCGGACGGCTCAGTCTCGCCGATTACGGCAAGCTGACCTTTGCCCGTCCCGACCCGGACACCTTCATCTGCTTAAAAGCGGCGCTTGCCGCCATCACAAAAGGCGGCCTTTATCCGACCCTGGTCAACTCTGCCAATGAACTGCTGGTGCAGCTGTTTTTGGAGCGGAAGGTGACATTCCTGCAGATCGGCGATCTGGTAAACGAGGTGCTGACCCTGCGGGACGACCGGCCGGTCACCCTTGCCAACATCCTTTCTGCCGAACAGGAGGCCAGAGAGTTTGTCCTGTCCAAAGTCTGATTTTCCGGAGGCTTCATGAAAAGTATTCTGCTTACTCTTTTGATTTTCGCAGTCATTATTCTGATTCACGAATGCGGCCATTTCCTGACCGCCAAGCTTTGCGGCGTGCGGGTCAACGAGTTTTCGATTGGCATGGGCCCGTCCCTCTTGCATTTCGGCAAGGGCGAGACCCGCTATTCGCTGCGGCTGTTTCCAATCGGCGGCTATGTCAGCATGGAAGGGGAAGACGGCGAATCGGGCGATCCGCGGGCGTTTTGCAACCAGCGAGTCTGGAAACGGATTTTGATCGTCTGCGCCGGCGCGATCATGAACCTGATTTTGGGATTTATCATTATTTTGGGTCTCACGATTCCGAAAGACGCCCTTGCCACCAATACCGTCGCGGAATTTTATGACGGCGCTATGACCCAGAGCACCGGCCTGCAGGCAGGGGACAAAATCCTGAAAATCAATGGCCGCTCCATCTGGACCGAAACCGATATCGTTTATGAACTGTCCTATGATGAGGACGGCGTCGTCGATATGGTTGTGCGCCGGGATGGGGAAAAGGTGAACCTTTCCGGCGTCACCTTCCGGAAGGACGGAGACTCTCTGATCATCGACTTTAAGGTCAAAGGCCAGCCCGCTACGTTCTGGAGCACCCTCAGCTACTCCTTCCGCCGCACCGCTTCGATTGGGCGGCTTGTCTGGATATCTTTGGGGCAGCTGGTCACCGGCAAAGCCTCGATCAACGACCTTTCCGGTCCCATCGGCACCGCGCAGGCCGTCGGCCAGGCAAGCAAAGCCGGTCTTTCCACCGTCATGACCCTTTTTGCCTTCATCACCGTCAACGTCGGCATCTTCAATCTCCTGCCGGTACCGGCTCTGGATGGCGGGCGGCTGGTTTTTCTGCTGTTTGAAGCGATCTTCCGCCGCCGCATCAAGCCGGAATATGAGGCCTATGTGCACTTTGCCGGGTTTGTCCTGGTCATCCTGTTGGTGATTTTCGTTTCCTATCACGATATTGTCAATCTCATTCGCGGGTGATATAATAAAAGAAACGTTTCAGCCTTGTTTTTGGAAACAGGGCTGATTCTCCTGTTCAGAACCGATTTTGATCATAAAGAGGAGCCATATTATGTCCAGAAACGTCACACCCGTAAAGCTGAAAAATTTCACCTTTGGCGACGGGCATATTTATATTCAGTCGATGCTCAGCGTCCCCAGTACCGACCCGGAAGGGAACGTCCGGCAGGCAGTCCAGCTGGAAAAGGCAGGCTGCGAGATCCTGCGGGTCGCGATCCCCGATCATGACGCCGTTTCGCTGATCCCGAAAATCAAGGAGGCAGTCTCCATCCCGCTGGTCGCCGATATCCATTTTGATTACCGTCTTGCGCTGGAATCCCTCGAAGCCGGCATCGACAAAATCCGCATCAACCCCGGCAACATCGGCTCGGACGACCACGTCCATGCCGTCGCCAAAGCCTGTGCCGCAAAAGGCGTTCCGATCCGCATCGGCGTAAATTCCGGTTCGGTCGAAAAGGAGATTCTGTCCCGGTTCGGCGGCCCGACTCCCGAAGCGCTGTGCGAAAGCGGCCTGTACCATATGCGGCTTTTGGAAAAGTACGATTTTGACCAGATTGTCATCTCGCTGAAATCCTCCAGCGTCCCGACGATGGTCGCGGCTTATCGCCTCCTGGCCGAGCGTTGTTCCTATCCGCTGCATCTCGGCGTCACCGAAGCCGGGACCGAGCGGATGGGGCTTATCAAATCTGCCGCCGGTATCGGAAGCCTGCTGCTGGACGGCATCGGCGAGACGATCCGCGTCTCTCTGACCGCTGACCCTGTCCGCGAGGTTTATGCTGCCCGCGATATCTTAAAAGGCCTTGGTTACAACACCGGCACCCCGAAGCTCGTTTCCTGCCCGACCTGCGGCCGCACCCGGATTAACCTGATCCCGCTGGTGAATGAGGTCGAGCAGCGGCTCCAGTCGGTGCACAAGGACATCACCGTCGCCTGCATGGGCTGTGTCGTCAACGGACCCGGCGAAGCGCGGGAAGCCGATATCGGCGTTGCCGGCGGCAAGGGTTGCGGCGTGCTCTTTAAAAAGGGCGAAATCCTCCGCACCGTGCCGGAAGACCAGATCGTCGAAGAACTGATGAAAGAAATCGAGAAACTTTAAACTACCCCGGAAAGGATGTACACATTGGCAGGCTGCAATTTTCTGAACATATTCGGCTGCTATTTAAAAGAGCCGTTCCTGACGTTGTTTGACAGCGCGGAGATCCTTTCGATTTCCGCTGACGAAGAGGCGCAGCAGATTCACGCCGACGTCAAGAGCGAGAAATATATCGGCACCCAGGAGGTCTGGGACTGCCAATCGGAGGTTCTGCGCTCGACCGGCCTCAGCCTTTTCAAAATCCACATGAAATACCTGCCGACCCTTTTCAGCGCGGATATGCTCCCGTCGATCGTCGACGAGCTGAAAACGATGAACAGCGTGGTCAACGGCTTTTTTGAAAACGCCTCCGCAACTTTTGAAGAGAACACGCTGCATATCACCCTGCGCAACGGCGGCAAGCAGATTCTCGAGACCGCCCATGTAAACCGGGATATTGAGCGGATTATCCATGATCATTTCAGCCTGGCGGTGAGTGTCTCCTTTGAGGGCGTCACCGAGCTTACGGAAGATGATTACGATGTTCCGCCGCCTATGTATGCACCGCCTCCCACGCCGGAACCTGCCCGTCCGCAGCGGCAGAGTGCGCCTTCTTCCGGGTTTGGCGGATTTGGCAGCGGCAACCGCGGCGGCTTTTCCCGTCGGGACAGCGGCGTAAAAGAGCCGACCGCCGTCACCATCAACTTTACCGAGCTGCACCTGAAAGAAAACGCGACCCTGCTCAAAGGCCGCAAGATCACCCAGGCGCCCACACCGCTGCGTGAAGTCAACGTCAGCAGCGGTACCGTCGTCGTCTGGGGCGATATCTTCGCCGCCGAGTCGAAAGACACCCGCGACGGCAGCAAGGTCATCCTGACTTACAGCTTCACCGACTACACCTCCAGCAACACGATGAAGATCATCGACGATGTGAAAAACCGCGAGCGCTACGATATGCTCAAAGCCGGTGCGACCGTCCTCGTCCGCGGCGACGTTGTCGACGACAAATACGACCGTGAGATTTCGATCAAGCCCTATGATATCATGATCGTCGAGAAAATCCCGAAGATGGACGAAGCGCCTGAAAAGCGGGTCGAGCTGCACTGCCACTCGAAGATGTCCGCCATGGACTCAGTCGCGGAGGTCTCTGATATCATCAACACCGCTGCCCGCTGGGGTCACCGCGCCGTCGCCATCACCGATCACGGCGTTGTTCAGGCTTACCCGGACGCGGTCGCCGCTCTGGACGCCGTCCGCAGCAAGGGGAGTAAGCTGAAGCTCATCTACGGCGTTGAAGACTATTTTGTCAACGACTGCGAAAGCGCCGTCCGCGGGGAAGACAACCGTTCTTTGCAGGATGAGTTTATTGTATTCGATGTCGAGACCACCGGCCTCAGCGCCGCTGCCGAACGGCTGACCGAAATCGGCGCCGTCCTCCTTTCCGGCGGCGAGATCAAAGAGACCTTCAACACCTTTGTCAACCCCGAAAAGCCCATCCCGGAAAAGATCGTCCAGCTGACCGGCATCACCGACGAGATGGTAAAAGATGCGCCGGACGAGGAAACCGCCCTGCGGCAGTTTTTGGACTTTGCAGGCGGCCGTCCGCTGATTGCCCACAACGCCTCCTTTGATATGTCCTTTATCCGCGCCGCTGCATCGCGCCATCAGATCGAGGTACCGCACACCAGTATCGACACCCTGACCATGGCCCGCAGCCTGTACCCCGACCTGGGCAAATACAAGCTGGACGTCATCGCCAAGCACCTCGAACTGGGGGATTTCAACCACCATCGGGCCTGTGACGACGCCGCCATGCTGGCAAAGATTTTCCAGAAGATGATTGCCCAGCTGGAATCGGAACGGTCTGTCCATACGGTCGGCGAAATCAACGCCGCCATGTCCAGCGGCGATCCCAGACAGCTGAAATCCTTCCACCAGATTATTCTGGTCAAAAACGCCGTCGGCCTGAAAAACCTCTATAAGCTGGTTTCCTGCGCCCATGTCAAGTATTTCCATCGCCGTCCGCGCACGCCCAAGAGCGAGATCATGAAGTACCGCGAGGGCCTGCTGATCGGCAGCGCCTGTGAGGCAGGCGAGCTGTTCCGCGCAGTCGTGGAAGGGAAGCCCTTTGAAGAACTTTGCGAGATCGCGTCTTTTTATGATTATCTGGAGATTCAGCCGCTGGGCAATAACGAGTTCATGCTGGAAAGCGGCCAGGCCGAGGATCGCGCGCAGCTGATGGAATTCAACAAAACCATCCTGCGCATCGGCGAAAAGCTCGGAAAGCTGGTCGTAGCCACCGGCGACGTCCACTTTATGAAGCCGGAAGACGCGATCTTCCGCACCATCCTGCTGGCCGGCATGAAATTTAAAGACGCCGACACCCAGGCACCCCTTTATTTCCGCACCACCGACGAAATGCTGAAAGAATTTGACTACCTCGGCCCGGAAAAAGCCTATGAGGTCGTCGTCACCAATCCCAACAAGATCGCCGACATGATCGAAGACGATATCCGTCCGATCCCCAAAGGCACCTATCCGCCCAGCATCGCCGGTTCGGATGAAGATCTGCAGCGGATCACTTGGGCACGTGCTAAAGAGATTTACGGCGACCCCGTCCCGGAACTGGTCGCCACCCGGCTGGACAGGGAACTGAACTCGATCATCAAGCACGGGTTCGCCGTCCTGTATATGATCGCCCAGAAGCTGGTTTATTATTCGGAGCAGCATGGGTATCTGGTCGGCTCCCGTGGTTCGGTCGGTTCCTCCTTCGTCGCCCATATGGCCGGTATTTCGGAGGTAAACCCGCTGGTTCCGCACTATGTCTGCCCCAAATGCAAGCACTCGGAGTTCATCACCGACGGCAGCTGCGGTTCCGGTTTCGACCTTCCGGCCAAGGATTGCCCCGTCTGCGGCACCCGCATGAACCAGGACGGCCACGATATTCCCTTCGAGACCTTCCTCGGCTTCGACGGCGACAAAGAGCCGGATATCGACCTGAACTTTTCCAGTGAATACCAGTCCTATGTCCACCGCTACACCGAGGAACTTTTCGGCTCCGACCACGTCTTTAAGGCAGGCACCATCTCGACGGTCGCCGAAAAGACCGCGTTCGGTTATGTTTTAAACTACCTGCAGGAGCGGGGAAAGGTCGCCCATAAAGCGGAGGAGCTGCGCCTTGCCAAAGGCTGCGAAGGGGTCAAAAAGACCACCGGCCAGCATCCCGGCGGCATGGTCGTCATCCCGTCCGATTACGATGTATACGATTTCACCCCGATTCAGCACCCGGCCGACAAAGCCGACAGCGACATCCTGACCACCCATTTCGACTTCCATTCGCTGCATGATACCATCTTAAAGCTGGACGAACTGGGCCACGAAGTCCCGACTCTGTATAAGCACATCGAAGACATGACCGGCATCAAGGTCATGCAGATCACCATGAGCGATCCGAAGATTTACAGCCTTTTCTACTCGACCGAAGCCCTCGGCGTCACCCCGGAGGAAATCTTCTCCGAGACCGGCACCCTGTCGCTGCCGGAGATGGGAACGCCCTTTGTCCGCGGGATGCTGATGCAGTGCCATCCGACCAAGTTCTCCGACCTTCTGCAGATTTCGGGCCTGTCCCACGGTACCGACGTGTGGCTGGGCAACGCCCAGGAGCTGATCAAAGACGGCACCTGCACCATTTCCGAGGTTATCGGCTGCCGTGACTCGATCATGACCTACCTGCTGCACAAAGGCCTGGAACCGAAGCTCGCCTTCAAGATCATGGAGATCACCCGTAAAGGTAAAGCGCCCAAGCTGTTGACCGAAGAGATGAAGCAGGATATGCGGGACCACGACGTGCCCGAATGGTACATCGACTCCTGTTTGAAGATCAAGTACATGTTCCCGAAGGCCCACGCGGCGGCTTACGTCATCGCGGCCATCCGTCTGGCGTGGTATAAGGTTTATTATCCGCTGGAATACTACGCGTCCTTCTTTACGGTGCGCGGCGGCGACCTGGAAGCCGACGTGGCCGTAGCAGGGAAGGAGGCCACCCGCAAACGGCTGATCGCCCTGCGGGAAATGGGCGACCGCAGTGCCAAAGAGGACGATGTGCACGACACCCTGCTCATCATCAACGAGATGCTTTGCCGGGGATATTCTTTCCTGCCGGTCGACCTGTATAAATCCAAGGCCACCGTCTATCAGATCGAGGACGGCAAAATCCGTCTGCCGTTCACCGCTCTGAAAGGACTGGGCGAAGCGGCTGCCAACGCGCTGGAGCAGGCCGCCGCAGAGGGCAGCTTTATCTCGGTGGAAGAGATTCAGACCCGCTCCGGCGTCTCCAAAGGCGTCATTGAAATCCTCGACAACGCCGGCGCCCTCAAAGGAATCCCCAAAACAAGCCAGATGACCCTGTTCGATTTTGGTGTATAATCCAAAATTCCCGTATGCTATTGACTTTTATTTATTATTCTGCTATCATATTAGCAAGTTAAAGTAACAGATCATTTGCCATACTGCATCCTGTGTTTTCCCTGCGTAAGCGGGGAAAACACGTTTCTTTAAATGAAAGTTGGTATCAAGATGAATCAAAACAGACTGATTACGCCGGAAGGCACGAGGGACCTGCTTTTTGAAGACTGCCTTGCCCGCCATCAGGTGGAAAGCAAAATCAAAGACGTGCTGATTCCCCGGGGATTTGCCGAAGTCATCACCCCGGCGCTGGAATTTTACGATGTGTTCAGCCCCGAAAACCACGGCATCCCGCAGGAGAATATGTACAAGCTGGTCGATATGAAAGGCCGTCTGATGGCGGTGAAACCCGACCTGACCATGCCCATCGCGAGGCTCGCCTGCACGAGACTCAAGGATCACCCGCTCCCGCTGCGGCTTTTCTATAACCAGAACGCCTACCGCATCAACCCTGCCAACAGCGGCCACAGCGACGAAGTTGACCAGATCGGCATCGAAGTGATCGGCGCCCATAACCGCCGGACCGACTTTGAAACGCTGGTTTTGGCGATTCAGTCGATGGAAAGCTGCGGCATCAAAAACTACCGCATCGAGATCGGTCATATCGGCATCTTCAATGCCCTGACCAGCCGCCTGAAACTCTCCTTCCGGCAGAAGGAGCAGCTGCGGGAACTGATCATGAGCAAGAACTATCCGGGGCTCAATGATGAAATGGACCGGATGAAGGATATGCAGACCGCCGAGGCTTTAAAACGTCTGCCGTCCCTGTTCGGCGGCGAAGAGGTGCTGGACGAGCTGAAAACGCTGGTGGAGGATGAAGCGATTGACGAAGTGGTCGTCTATCTCCGCTCGATTCTGAAAGACCTGCATGAGCTTGGGGTCGACCAGCATGTTTCCCTCGACCTCGGTATCGTCGGCCGGAACGAATACTACACCGGCATCGTCTTCCAGGGCTATATCGAAGGGGTAGGAGACACCGTCCTGACCGGCGGCCGCTACGACACCCTGCTGTCCGATTACGGCATGGACCTGCCGGCCATCGGCTTCGGCATCGACGTAGACGCTCTGGCGCGGGTAGTCCGGAAGGATATGAGCGTACAGCTTCTGCCGGACGTACTGGTTTTCCCGTACAAGGGCTATGCCGTCAAGGCCATGAAAGAAATTCAGCGGCTGGTCGAGATGGGCTTCCAGGCGGAGTTCTGCGTCTGTGATACCTCGGACGAAGCCAAAGAGTATGCCCGGCGCAAAGGCATCCCGACCGTTTATTTTGTCGGCGAAGACGTCGTGGAGGTAAGAGTATGAGGAATATCCGTATTGCCCTGACCAAAGGGCGGCTGGAAAACCGGACGGTCGATGTTCTGGAGGCGCTGGGCTACGATGTGGAGCCGCTCCGCAACAAAGGCCGCAAGCTGATTCTGGAGATACCCGACACAAACATCGAAGTGGTTTTGGCCAAAGCCGCCGATGTCATTACATATGTTGAGCACGGCGTCTGCGATATGGGCGTCGTCGGCAAGGACACGATCATGGAATACGGCGGCAGCTTCTTTGAACTGGCAGACCTCGGCTTCGGCCAGTGCCGATTTGCGCTCGCCGTCAAAAAGGGAACCGATTTTTACAGCGGCTATGCCGAAAAGACCGTCGCCACCAAATACCCCGGCGTCGCAAGAGCCTATTTTGCCGAAAAGTCGATGGATGTGCGGATTATCAAGATCGAAGGCTCGGTTGAACTGGCGCCACTCCTGGACCTTTCGGACGGCATCGTCGATATCGTTGAAACCGGTACGACCCTGCGGGAAAACGGCCTGGAGGTACAGGAAGATGTGGCGACCGTATCGGCCCGGCTGATTGTCAATCCTGCCAGCCTGAAAATGCGCAAGAAAGAGCTGGAGCCGCTGATCACCAGCATCCAGAAAGCAGCCCGGCAGATGAGCAAAAAAT
>CAMAJC010000039.1 GCA_945835425.1 uncultured Clostridia bacterium | reverse complement strand
CGGATAACCGCAGCCACTACCTTTACCGTTTTCATACCGTTATCTCACCAATGCTTATACGAATTCGATCAGCTTATTTTTAGTGCAAACCTCATAGCCCAGTTTTTTCTCACCCACGCTGGCAAATGAAACAATAATAATTGTTCCGGCAATACCCGTAATAGTACCCTCACCGTAAGACTTATGTTTTACTTTTTTCCCGACAATTTCAGGCGGCACAATAACTTCTGCCTTCGGAGGAGATGGAGGTGTGACCGGGACAACTGGTGCTGATTTTGAAGCCAGCTTATTCCCGGACTTCTTCTTTGCAGCCATCATTTTCATATACTCGGTGTCCACGTTTTTTCCTCGCGCCTTGTAATCATCCATGTCCCTAAACACAAACATTTGAGGCTTCTTAACATCATTGTCAGGAACAGGGCGAATCGGGAACATCCATACTTTTCTATCGTTTCCATCCTCACCAGGCTGGTTATCAACATACGGTTTATCTACAAGTTCAATTCTACCGCAATACACATATTCACCAGCATCTATTACTTCAAAGAGATGTACATCGACACCATTACAGCCACATGCTGCAAGCGTTGCATTCTGGGCCCAGTTAATATCTTGATCACCGGATTTGCCCATTCCAGTATAGTGGAGCACGCCACCAATCCATTTATCATGATAAATGCCCTTGGTGTAGTCTGAGACAATTACAAGTGTGTTCGTCGACTTAGAGCGACGCATTCCGCCCATATTACCGCATTTAAAGATATCAACAATATCGCTATTTTTTAAGATTTGTCCAATTTTCAAACCAGGGTCAAACATAGTACCTCCTTAATATGTGACAACTTTTTCCTTTGCGTTTCTTCTATATTTCCTATATACTCTAAAGACAGTCTAATCGCTGCTTTCTTTTCCGGCGGGTACTGCAACTGTTTGGTATCCACCAAATATATTCGCAATAAATCTACCTAGCTCTTCTTCGAGTCGATTTCTCCCTTGGAAAGAAGAACTACCGTCTCCACATGCCCCGTCCGTGGGAACATATCCACAGCGCGGAACTTTACGAGCTGATACCCATGCTCCGCGTCGCAGAGGATTTTAGCGTCTCTGGCGGCGGTCGCGGGGTTGCAGGAGATCATGACGACCTTTTCCGGGCCCATATCCCGGATACTGTCGAGGACAGAAACGTCGCACCCCTTGCGCGGCGGATCGATGATAATCACATCCGGGCGGAGGCCTTCCCTTGCCAGCTGTTTCGCAGCCTCAGCGGCGTCGGCGCAGAAAAACCGTGCGTCTTCTTCCGGAAAACCGTTGCAGGAAACATTTTCCTTTGCACTCTCGATTGCCTGCGGGACGACCTCGACGCCGATCAGCTTTTTCACCCTGCGAAATGCCGTCAGGCCGATGGAGCCGATGCCGCAGTACAGATCCAGAAGCGTCTCATTCCCCTGAAAATCGGCATAGTCAAACCCCAGCGTATACAGCCTTGCCGCCTGTTCGGCGTTGACCTGATAAAACGCTTCCGGCGCAATGCGGAAACGAACGCCCAGCAGCTCGTCCTCCAGATACGGCTTCCCATACAGGCATACCGTCTTTTTGCCCATGATCACGTTGGTCACATCGGGGTTGATGTTGAGCATGATGCTGACGATCTCCGGGTGCGCCGCGGTGAGCGCCTGCACCAGCTCCGCTTTCTTCGGCAGCTTTTCCGTCGTGGACACAAGGCAGACCATGACCTCGCCGGTCCCGCGGCCCTTGCGCAGGAAAAGATGGCGCAGGACTCCCGTATGGGTCTCCTCGGAATAGACCGGAATATGCAGCCGGTCGATGGCACCGGTCAGCGTCCGGACGATGGGCGCAAAGCTTTCATCCTGAATCGGGCAGTCCTCTCCGGCGATAATGCGGTGGGAGCGTTTGGCGTAAAAACCGGCGCAGGCTTTCCCTCCCCGGTCGGTGCCCAGCGGGTACTGAGCCTTGTTGCGGTAATGGTCCGGGGTCAGCCCTTCTGTATTGCAGCCCAGAATCGACTCCATGCGGACAGCGCCTTCCGCGTCCGTCCCTTCTGCCGCAACCGCAAACCCGCCCAGCCGGACGAATGCATCCTCGACCGTTTTCTGCTTCAGCCGCAGCTCCTCTTCATAAGAAATATGCCGGAAGGAACAGCCGCCGCACTGCTTATACACCGGGCAGTCGGGCTTCACCCGGGACTTTGCCGGTGTAATGACCTGCTCGATGATGCCGAAGCCGTAGTTTTTCTGCAATTTGACCGCTTTAAGCCGGATGCGGTCGCCTACAGCCGTCATCGGCACGAACATCGTATATCCGTCCACCCGGCAGACGCCGTTGCCGTCCAGCGTCACATCCTCAATGACGCTCTCATAGCTTCCATTTTTGTACAGCGGGATATCGCCCGCGATCTTCTTTTTTCCCATAACTCTCTCCAAAATGTATATAGAGGCCTCTATTATTTGGCTTTTCTCTTTTCAGAAGCATACTCGTGCGGTTTTTTCCCCGCCTTCGGCGGGGAAAAAACCAATAAAACAATTTTTCTGCTGCGCAAAGACAAAAAAGGAGCGGCTTTTCTGGGGTACCTTTGCGGATTCCGGAAGTCGCTCCTTTACATTTTTATATTTACTGTCCGGCCAGAACACACTGCATTATTCGCAGGCAGGAGATAAACCGGCCATCAATCAAAACCAACCGCGTGGTCCGGTGAATCACCACCGCCCGCAACGCTAAAGCTGCCGCTGTCATTTCCGCCATTGCCCTCATCGCCTTCATCGCCCTCATCTGGCTCATTGATGGAGTAGTGGCCGTCGCAGTATTCCGGCAGCGCATTGGCCTTGTAATAACCAGTAGCCGTCGTGCAGCCCTCGGAAGCCAGCAGACCGGTTACAGTGCAGTACTTTGCCTGAATAACATTATCGCTGGGAGTGAAATCAACAACCTCCAGATTCTCATGCAGTTTGCCCATGACATTGGACCAGATGGTGTCGCAGTCGTACATCTGACGGCTGGGCAGGACTGCCTGGGTATCATAACCGGTCCAGACGCCCGCTACATAATACGGGGTCAGGCCGACGAAGGACAGATCATGGTACTCGGTCGTCGTACCGGTCTTACCGACAACCGGCATGGCGCCGATATTCGCCTGACGGCCGGTACCGCTGTCACAGACTACCTTCAAAAGCCGGTTCATAACATAAGCCGTATCCTCCGAGAAGGCGCGGGATTTCTGGGGCGTATTGTCCAGCACCAGATTACCGGCGGTGTCCTCAATGCGCTCATAGGTGGTCGGGCGGTAGTAGTAGCCGCCGTTGCCAAAGGTCGCATAGGCTGCTGTCAGCTCATCCAGATACACGCCGTAGGTCAGCGAACCGACGCCCAGCGGCGCCAGGGCATTGTCCCGGTCGTCCAGCGTCGTAAAGCCCAGCTTGTTTTCCATAAACTCCAGGCTGCGCTCCGGGGTGAGCTGCTGCAGAATCTTGACCGGAATGGTGTTGCGGGAGATGCGGATCGCTTCGACGACCGGCATATTGCCGCGGTAATCCATCTCATAGTTTTTCGGCCATTCGCTGCCGTTCTCGTCCTTTTTGACCGGAGAGTCGTTGAGCATTGTTGACCAGTTGATCATATCATATTCCACTGCCTGCCCGTAGGAAGCCAGCGGCTTGATGGACGAACCGGGCGAACGGGTCGCCATGGTCGCACGGTTAAAGGAAAGGGTATTGGTCTTTTCGCCCTTGCCGCCGACCATCGCCAGAACATGACCCTCATAGTCCATAATGACCATGGCCGCTTCCGGTATCTCGCCGTTTTCATTGGGCGTCAGCTGGGAAGAGGAGAAGGTCGACCAGTCGCAGAACTTCCCTTCCAGATAGGACTGCATATCCTGATCCACGCAGGTATAAATCCGGTAGCCGCCGGTCCGCAGCTGCGTTTCGGCAAAATCGCGGGTCCAGTTGTTTTCTTCCATCAGATCGTCGATGACGTCCCGGATAACGGCGTCAACATAGTAAGAGGTAACGCCGCTGGCCGTCGCCACGCTGCCATCGTCGTTGTCAAATTTGTTGTAGACGACGATCGGGTTGGCCAGCAGCTCGTCGTGCTGCGCCTTGGTGATATACGGGTCCATCGCATTGTCCGGGTCGTCCTCCAGCATGAAGTCGACGACCGCCGTATATTCCTCCATGGTCTGGCCGACAGTCACAACCGGCGTCGCGATATATTCTTCATATTCCGCCTCGGTGATATACCCCTGCTCCTTCATTTCCAGCAGAACATAGTTGTTCCGCCGGACGAGGTTCTTTTCCGGGTACAGGTCGGGACGGCGGTTGTTGGGCGATTTGGTCATCGCCGCGAGAGAAGCCGCCTGCGGCACCGTCAGCTCGGACGCGTGGCAGCCGAAATAGGTCTGCGCCGCCGCCTCAATGCCGTAGGTGCGTCCGCCGAGGAAGATGATGTTCAGATACGCCTCCAGAATCTCATCCTTGGTGTAATCCCGCTCCAGCTGCAGCGCGCGGAAGATTTCCCTGAGCTTTCGGACAGGTGCTACATCCTTATCGCCTGTGGTGTTTTTGATCAGCTGCTGGGTGATGGTCGAACCGCCGCCCTGATCCAAACTGCCGTGCAGCAGCGAACTGATCGTAACGCTGGCGGTACGGATCCAGTCGACGCCCTCATGCTCGCGGAACCGCTTGTCCTCGGTCGCAATAAACGCGTCCTGCACATGCATGGGGATATCTTCCAGCGAAACCTCGATGCGGTTTTCATCACCGGCCATCCGGTAGATTTCTTCCCAGCCGCCTTCCTCGTTCTGCGCATAAAACATCGTCGTGAAGCTCAGACTGACGTCGTCGAGGCTGATCGACTGATCCTTGTCCATGAAGTTCATGACGTAGACCATCATCGCCGTGATAACGATACAGCCGGTAATGACGCCGATCAAAATCAGCGTCGCCAGCGTCTTGAGCACAACGCCGACGCCTCTGCCGATACAGCGCACCCCGATCGAGGCGCCTCTTACCGCCTTATTTCTTTTTTTGCTTTTTCTTGCCAATGAAGTGGCCTCCTTTATGCCGGCCCGGCGCAGATGCGCCGCACTTTCCCGTGTCCAGAGAACTTCCCATCGTTTGGAAAACCTCTGCCTGATTCGACTTTATTTTCCTTCGGAGACGTGTTCATGCGGCCCATTTCCCATGACCGCCGTGTCTGTCCTGTTTGCGCATTGGTCCATGCCGTCGTCGGCAGGACGTTTCCATATACAGATTCTATTATAACACAACGGAAAGGCTTTTGGTACCCCAAAATGAAAACGATTCGTAACCGAAAATTGAATGAGTTTTGGAGCATTTCCCAAAAACGGGGAAAATACCGGCATAACACCGGAAAAACGGGCAAGAATATCCGTATCGTGAAAACCGGGGCAGCTTTCATAATCCGGCTGCACGCGGATACAGCAAAAAAGGAGTGGTCAGACATGCAGGAATTTTCTGAAAAACAGTATCAACGCTTCTCCGGCGCATCCGGGCCGGAGCTTGCCGCCCTGCGGGAAAGCATCCGCGCCTGTGCGGCGGAAACAGCCGGTCAGGACGGGCAGTTTGACCGGGAAACGGAGGCGCTGCTGAAAATGCTGGAGCGCCCTTCCCATCAGGAGGTGGACGGGATCATCATGGGTCTGCAAAGTGAAATACAGGAGGCGGAAAAGGCCGAACGACCCGGACCGACGGTTTTCGCGCAGGCCGTCCCGGCAGAAGGCCGTCCGCAGGCAGGCGGGAAAAGAAAGCTGCGCCATCCGGTCGTGACGGTCATGCTGCTGACCTTTTTTGTCCTGATGGTCGCGGCCACCGTCATTATCTGGTGCGGCTATCCCGGCGTTTCCGGCGGCGATTACGGGGAATCGGCTCCATCGGTACCGGCGTCCCTCTGCGAAAGCGAGTATCCGACGGACGAGGGCTATATGCTGGGCATCGACGGGAGTTTTCTCGCGGTCTATTATAACGGCAAGGTGCAAAGAGCTCTCTCCATCCCGGTCGCCCAGCTGTCGGACTATGACCGGGAGCTGCTGCAAAGCGGTCTTCCGCTGGAGGACGAGGCAGCTCTGCGCCGGGCAATCGAGGACTATACCTCATAAATATACCGTCCGATGATAAGACGGCATCTATTGACAAACCTACACTGCCGTGCTAAAATATGTTTCAAATGATACATTTTGGTAAAATTTTGACGGAAGGTGACCCCATGGAAGAAATCCCCTCATATACAGAGCCGCCGAAAAGCGGCATGATGGCAGAGATCACAGCCGCGCAGCTGGAAACGCTCGGCAGCTGTCCTCTGTTTGCGGGAATTGACTGTGTGCGCATAAAAAAACTGCTGGAAACAAGAGGGACGCTGTCCCGTATCTCCCGGCGGAAACCCCTGACCGGCTACCACGGAAAGCTCGGGATTCTGCTGGAAGGGAAACTTTTAGTGGAAAACGGCAGCGGCACGCCCTTAAACCATCTGGAGCCGGGCGCCCTGTTCGGGGTCTCCACCGTCTTCACCCGGCAGAAAGCCCATGTCACCGACATTTATGCGGAAGAAGACGCCGTTATCCTGCTGCTCAGCGAAACGGAGCTGCAGGAGCTTTTTACCGAAGACTTTACCGTCAACCGAAACTACCTCTCCTTTCTGACCGGACGCATCCGGTTTTTGAACTGGAAGATCGATCTGTTCACAGCCAGCACGGCGGAACAGAAGCTCCTCTGCTGGATCCGGCATCAGTGCCGTCTGGCCTACACCCCGTCCGGGCAGGAAGAGTTGATGGTGGACGTCGGGTCGATGTCCCATCTGGCGATGCTCTTAGGCATGGGACGGGCATCCCTCTACCGGGCGGTCGACGCCCTCACCGCAAACGGCGTTATCCAAAAGGTATCCCGCAAAAGATGGATCATACACCTGCCGGGCGGCAGTATATGAGATAGAGAATACGCTTTGCGCATCCCTATATATATTTATTTACCTGTCTGACGGGCACCGGCGAAAAGTATGGTGCCCAAACTGAAAGTAAGGACAGCGAAAGGAATGGTCATATATGAAAAAATTTATTTCTATGGCGCTTATCTCGGCGCTGATGCTGACGATGTTTGCTTCCTGCCAGAATGGCAGCAACACCTCTGCATCCTCTGCCTCTTCGGAACAGTCCAGCAGCGAAGCTTCCTCCGAAGCGTCCTCTGAGCCGGAATCCTCTGAAGAAAGCAGCGAAGAGTCTTCGGAAGAAGCTTCCTCCGAAGCCGCAGTCGAAACGCTCGACGCTTCGATGAACATCGCCTTCCTCAAAGGCCCGACCGGCCTCGGCGCTCTGCAGCTGATGGACAAGGCCGAAAAGGGCGAGACCGCCGTTGATTACAACATCACCATCGTTGCTTCCGCCGAAGAAGTCGTCAGCGGTATCGGCAGCGGTGAGTTCGACCTGGCAGCTGCTCCCTCCAACCTCGCCTCCACCCTGTACAACAAGACCTCCGGCAAAGTCTCTCTGGTGGCGAACAACGCCCTCGGCGTCCTCTATCTGATGCAGAAGGGCGACGTGACCGTCAGCACGATCGAGGACCTACGCGGCATGGACATCATCTCCTCCGGTGAAGGCACCACCGCCCAGTATGTCGTCGACTACATCCTCACCGCCAACGGCATCGACCCGGAGACCGACGTAAACATCACCTACTATACCGAGCACGCCGAAGCTGCGACCGCTCTTGCCTCCGCTGAAAACGCGGTCGCTGTCCTGCCCCAGCCCTTCGTCACCACCGTTGCCCTGCAGAATGAGGGCATTTCCATCGCGCTGGATCTGACCGAGGAATGGGAAAAGGTCACCGACGGCAATCAGCTGGTCATGGGTTCGATCATCGGCCGCAATGAATATATCGAGGCAAACCCCGAAGCCATGGACGCATTCCTGACCGAGTACGCCGCCTCCACCGCCTGGGTCAATGAAAATCCTGCGGAAGCCGGCGCCCTTTCGGAACAGTTTGGCCTCTTCCCCGCTGCTGTCGCCACCAAGGCGATCCCGAACTGCAATATCACCTTTATGGAAGGCGACGAGATGAAGAAGAACGCCGAAAACTTCCTGTCGATCATGTTTGACTATGCGCCCGCGACCATCGGCGGCGCAATGCCTGAGGATGATTTCTATTTTGCACGATAAACGGAAAAACAGGGAAACTGCATTATCCGGCCGCACTGACTCCCGCAAAAAGGGAGCCGGTGTGGCTTTTGCTGTTCATAAGGAAAAAAAGGCTTCTCCGATAGGCGTCCTCCTCTCGGTTTTGTTCTGGCTGGCCGTCTGGGAGATAGCAGCAAGGGCGCTGAACAGCTCCCTTTTGCTGGTTTCCCCTGTGACAGTCCTGCGCAGGCTGGCCCAGCTGATGGGTACATATGCCTTCTGGCAGAATATCGGCACATCCCTCATCCGCATCGCCAAAGGGTATCTGCTGGGCGCTGTCTGCGGGATTCTCTGCGGCATCCTGTCCGCCTTTTTCCCGGCAGCGCGCACCCTCCTTTCTCCCCTCCTTTCGGTCGTCAAGGCCACGCCAGTGACCTCCCTGGTCATTCTGGCGCTGGTCTGGATCAAGTCGTATAACCTGTCGATTTTTATCTGCTTTCTGATGGTCTTCCCCATCCTCACCGAATCGGTGCGGCAGGGAATTGTCGACGCCGACCGGGAGCTGCTGGAAGTCGCCTATGTATACAGGCTCTCTCCCGGGCGCAAAATCCGGTTTATCTACCTCCCTTCGATTCGTCCCCATCTGATTACAGCCCTGTCCACCTCGATCGGCTTTGCCTGGAAAGCGGGCATCGCCGGAGAAGTGTTCGCAAGGCCGAAGCTGGGGATCGGGTCGCGGCTTTTTGACTCCAAGGTCTATCTGGAGACAGCGGATATTTTCTGCTGGACGCTGGTGATCGTCCTCCTTTCGATGATCATTGAAAAAGGCGTTTTATGGCTGCTGCAGCGCAGCCGCAAAAAGGAAACGGTACCGCCAAAGGAGGAGACAAATGTCTGAACCGATCATTTTGAAAGATATCTGCAAGTCCTTTGACGGGAAAAAGGTGCTGGAAAACTTCTCCGCCGTCTTTCCGTCGCCCGGTCTGACGGCGGTTATGGGCAGCTCAGGGGCTGGGAAAACCACCCTGATGCGGATTCTGCTGGGGCTGATCCAGCCCGACAGCGGCAGCATTTCCGGGCTGGAAAGCCATACGCCGTCGGTCGTTTTTCAGGAAAACCGGCTCTTTCCGGGGCTGACGGCACTGGGAAATGCCGAAGCGGCCGGTGTATCGGGTGGGGACGGGAAATACTGGCTCGGTAAGCTGGGGCTGGGAGAGGCGCTCGACCTCCGGCCCAATTCCCTCAGCGGCGGTATGCAGCGCCGGGTAGCCATCGCCCGCGCCCTCTGTTACGGAGGGAGCCTGTTTATCCTCGATGAGCCGTTTAAAGGGCTGGATATTGTGACCCGCGCCGGGGTCATGGAGATTTTCCGGGAACTGAAACGGGAAAAGGCGGTCATTCTGATCACCCACGACCCGGAAGAGGCAAAGCTTCTGGCCGATCAGACGATTTATATTCGGGCGATCTGAACCGCCCATTTCCGATAAGGTTAAAACCTAATCCTCCAAAAGCCGGTAATAAATCCCTTCCCACGCTCCTTCCTGCACCTGAATAACGTTTTCAGAGATCACGGTTATCTGCTTAGGTACATTCTCCCTGCCGTCTTCGGTCTGCAAAACAAGCACCGCGGCGGCAGGGTCTTTATTATCTTCTGCGTCCTGCACCCGCAGGATACCGCCGGACGCGACCGTTTCCGTAAAATCATCATAGTTTACATCCAGCGGCATCCCTTCCGCCAGACACCCGTACAGCGCGTCTCCTTCCGCCATCAGGCAGCGGACCGGAGACGCTTCTTCGCCTGCCCGGCCGTCACCGTTTTCTGTTGTAAGCTGGCGCA
>CAMAJC010000038.1 GCA_945835425.1 uncultured Clostridia bacterium | reverse complement strand
TCTTTATAGTAGCAGCGTTTCTATTTTCATAGGTCAACATTTTATATTATAATAGCTATTGTAATATAAAATTCAACTTTGTTAAAAAAATCACAATAATGTGAAAATACCCCAATAAAGGCAATTTTGCACCTTTATTGGGGTTTCAGTCTGTTTATCAGCCTTCAAGGATTTTCAGGAGCATCTCACGCATAATTGCGGGGTTGCCTTTACCTTTGGAAGCCTTCATGCACTGGCCGACCAGGAAGCCGAGTGCGTTGGTCTTGCCGCCGCGGTAATCGTCAATCGATTTCTGGTTGGCTGCGGCGACCTCATCAACAATCGCCTGCAGGACGCTGTTATCCGATACCTGCGCCAGGCCTTTTTCCTTGACGATATCCTTCGGCGCCTTGTCGGATTTCAGCATTTCCTCGAATACGGTGTTGCCGGCCGAGCTGGAGATTTCCTTCTTTTCCAGCATTTCGATCAGCTGGGCCATATGCGCGGCCGGAATGCCGATTTCCTTAATCGACTTGCCGGTTTCGTTGATCACGCGGGAGATACCGCCCAGCACCCAGTTGGAAGCGTCTTTCGGAACGATCTTGCCGGCGGCAATGATCTCTTCAAAGTAAGCCGATTTTTCGATGGACTCGACCAGCAGTCTTGCGTCCTCTTCCGGGATCGACAGCTCTTTCATGTAGCGGACGACCTTCTTGTTGGGCAGCTCCGGAATCGAAGCTTTCAGCTCGCTGAGGGTCTCTTCGTCCAGTACGATGGTCGACAGGTCGGGTTCCGGGAAATAGCGGTAATCCTGTGCATCCTCTTTGGAGCGCAGCAGGAAGTTGCAGTTTTTGAGGTCGTCCCAGCGTCTGGTTTCCTGGGAAATGGTGCCTCCGTTTTCCAGCACTTCGATCTGGCGGGCAGCTTCGTACTCGATCGCCCGTACAGCGCCGCTGAAGGTGTTGACGTTTTTCATCTCAACACGGGTGCCGAAAGGCTCGCCGGGCTTGTGGACCGAAACGTTGATATCGCAGCGGATGGAGCCTTCCTGCATCTTGCCGTCGGAAATGCCGAGGTAGATGACGATCTCGCGGATCGTGTCCAGATAAGCCTTTGCTTCGGCGGAGCTTCTCAGGTCCGGCTCCGAAACGATCTCAATCAGCGGAACGCCGCAGCGGTTAAAGTCGACCAGCGTGCCGGAGAAGCTGTCGTCGTGAATCAACTTGCCCGCGTCTTCCTCGATATGAATACGGGTGACGCCGATCCGTTTTTCCTGTCCGTCCACCAGAATGTCTAGATAGCCGTTTTCGCACAGCGGGATATCAAACTGGCTGATCTGGTAAGCCTTGGGCAGGTCGGGATAGAAATAGTTTTTCCGGTCCTGCTTGCTGATGGGGTTGATCGAGCAGTTCAGCGCATAGCCCATCTTGACCGCGTAGTGTACGACCTTTTCATTCAGGGTCGGCAGCGTGCCCGGCATACCCATGCAGATCGGGCAGCACTGGGAGTTGACCTCTGCGCCGAACGCATTGCGGCAGGAGCAGTAAATCTTCGATTTTGTATTCAGTTCGCAGTGGACCTCGAGGCCCACGATAATTTCATAACCTTTGGTATCCATCCTCTAGTCTCCTTTCTCAGCCCAGGGTCTTGGACAGATCAAAGCCACCGATCTGTCTCTCATAAGCGAACGCCGTGTTCAAAAGCCGCTGTTCGTCGAACTTGTTGCCGATCAGCTGGCATCCGATCGGCAGACCCTTGCTGTCAAAGCCGCAGGGAATGCTAATCGCAGGCAGACCGACGATGTTGACCGTTACAGTCAGGATATCGTTCATATACATTTTGACCTGGTCATCGCTGTTTTCGCCGAACTTAAAGGCTGTGTCGGGAGCGGTCGGGCTGAGGATAACGTCTGCCTGCCGGAAAGCCTCGCGGAACATATCCTGCATCAGGTTCTGGGTGAATTTTGCTTTCTTATAATAAGCGTCGTAATAACCGGAGGACAGCACATAGGTGCCCAGCATAATGCGGCGCTTGACCTCGTCGCCGAAGCCCTCGCTGCGGGTGTTCTCATAAAGTTCTTCCAGCGAATTGTAGGAAGAAGCGCGGTAGCCGTACTTGACGCCGTCGAAGCGGGCCAGGTTGGAAGAAGCCTCTGCGCAGGCGATGATGTAGTAAGCTGCCAACGCATAGTCCGGTTTCGGCAGGGTGACCGGCACCAGAACTGCGCCCATCTTTTCATATTCATGAGCCGCTTTCATAACCGAAGCGCGTACCTCTTCCGTGACGCCTTCGCCGAAATATTCTGCCGGGATGCCGATCCGCAGGCCCTTTACATCGGCCGAGAGGTTTTCCTCAAACCGGGGATATTCCCTTCTGACCGAGGTGGTGTCATAGGGGTCTTTGCCGCAGATGGCGCTGTAGAGCATTGCCACGTCCTCAACGCTCCGTCCGAAAGGCCCGATCTGGTCCAGAGAGGACGCGAATGCGACCAGGCCGAAACGGGAAACGCTGCCGTAGGTCGGTTTCAGGCCGACAACGCCGCAGAAGGATGCGGGCTGACGGATCGATCCGCCGGTATCGCTGCCCAGAGCGACGATGGCTTCACCGGCTGCGACTGCTGCTGCAGAACCGCCGGAAGAGCCGCCGGGAACGCGGGTGATATCAAAGGGGTTTTTGGTTTTCTTAAAGAAGCTCGTCTCGGTGGAAGAACCCATGGCGAATTCGTCCATGTTCAGTTTGCCGGTGCAGACAAAGTCCTGGGCGCTGAGCTTTTCAATGACGGTCGCGTTATAGGGCGGCACGAAATTGGACAGCATTTTGGATGAGCAGGTGGTCAAAAGGCCTTTGGTGCACATATTGTCCTTGATGCCGATGGGGATGCCGGCCAGCTTGCCCAGATCCTCGCCTTTTGCGATCTTTTCATCCACTTCAGCGGCTTTTTTCAGTGCGCCCTCTTCATTCAGCGTGACATAGGCGTCGATTTCCGGCTCTTTTGCGGCGATGCGTGCAAAGACCGATTTGGTGACCTCGGTGCTGGACACCTGTTTATCATGAATCATCCGGGACAGCTCGGCAGCTGTCAGGCGATAAAGTTCCATATTGATAACCTCTCCTTATTCTGCGACAGTTTTCGGTACGACGATGCAGCCTGCCTGCACTTCCGGTGCGTTTGCAATCAGCTCGTTGCGGCTGTAATTCCGCTGCACTTCATCCTTGCGGAACTCCATCGGGTTGTCCGGGTCGATCAGCGGGCCGCTGGCGTCCAGATCAGGGAGTTTTTCGACCATGGCGACGATGTTTGCCATCTGCGCCGCGTATTTTTCTTCTTCTTCCGGTGTGAATTTCAGCCGCGCCAGCTTGGCCAGCCGTTTGATATCCATATCCATGCGAATTTTCCTTTCTCTTAGGTTTCTCTGGAACCTCTGATTTATCTGGATTATAAAGCGTAGCCAAAAGATGAATCAGAGGTTTTCTTTATTCAATCATCCGGACAAACTCATCCTCCGTCAGCACCGGCACGCCCAGCTTTTGAGCCTTGTCCAGTTTGCTTCCGGCGTCTTCGCCCGCCAGCAGATAATCGGTTTTCTTTGATACGGAGGAAGTGACCTTGCCGCCGTTTTTCTCGATCAGCGTCTGCGCTTCCTTGCGGGTGTAGGTCGGCAGCGTACCGGTCAGGACAAAGGTCTTTCCGGCGAGCCTAGTTCCCTGTTCCTCCACATCTTCGGTCAGCTTGACGCCGCACCGCCGGAAATGCTCGATCTTTTCTCGGGCTTCCGGCTGCGCAAAGTAGTTGACCAGGCTGTCCGCGATGGTTTCGCCGACCGTCGGGATAATGGCCGGTTCCCCGGCCTTTTTCTTTTTCCAGATATCGTCCTTTTCTGCCGCCAGAATCGCGTCCATCGAGCCAAAATGCTTAGCGATCAGCTGTGCCGCCTTTTCGCCGACATTGCGGATGCCCAGCCCGAACAGGAGACGCGCCAGACCGTTTTCCTTGCTCTTTTCGATTGCCTGTATCAGATTGCCTGCGGACAGCTCTCCGACCCGTTCAAAGCCGGTCAGCTGCTCTGCCTGCAGGTCGTACAGGTCAGCGGAGGAATGGATCAGCCCATTATCAACCAGCAGGTCGACCATGGCCGGTCCCAGCCCGTCGATATCCATGGCGTTGCGGCTGGCGAAATGGACGATATTGCGCTTGACCGTCGCCGGGCAGTCGGGGTTGACACAGCGGATGACCGCTTCGTCCTCATCCCGCACCGTTTTGCTGCCGCATACCGGACAGATATTTGGAATCTGGAAAGGCTCTCCCTCTCCGTGGCGCACGACCTTCAGTACCTCGGGGATGATTTCGCCCGCTTTGCGTACTAAAATCGTGTCGCCGATGCGGATGTCCTTTTCGGTGATAAAATCCTGGTTGTGCAGGGTCGCGCGGCTGACCGAGGTTCCGGCCAGGGTCACGCTGTCGAAAACCGCAGTCGGGGTCAGAGCGCCTGTCCGGCCGACCTGAATTTCAATATTCTGCAGGACGGTTTCTTTTTCCTCCGGCGGATACTTAAAAGCCACCGCCCAGCGCGGTACCTTGACCGTAGCGCCCAGGTTTTCCCGCAGGGCCAGATCGTTGATTTTTACGACGGCGCCGTCGATATCGAAGTCGTTTTGGTGCCTTGTTTCATCGATCCGCCGGATCTCCCGGATAACGTCTGCAAAATCCGTAAAGACCGGATAGGACGGGATGACCTTAAAGCCCAGCTCCCGGAGCAGGTCCAGCGAACCGGCATGGGTCGTCACCGTTTCCCCTTCGATCTGCTGGATGTTGAAAACAAAGATGGACAGCTTTCTTTCGGCCGTGATCTTCGGGTCCTTCTGCCGCAGACCGCCAGCAGCGGCATTGCGCGGGTTTTTAAAGGGCTCCTCGTCATTTTCCAGCTGTTTGGTGACCAGCTCCTGAAAGACGGTCAGCGGCATATAAACCTCGCCGCGTACCTCCAGAAACGGCAGCGGACGGCTGAGCTTTTTGGGAATGTCTTTGATCGTCATCAGGTTTAAGGTGACGTCCTCGCCGATAAACCCGTTGCCTCTGGTCGAACCCCGCACAAACCGTCCGTCGCGGTATTCCAGCGACACCGACAGCCCGTCGATCTTCGGCTCGACCGTATAGGCGGGCATATCCGCCGCCTGTCTGCAGCGCTCATGGAAAGCCCACAGCTCTTCCTCGCTGAAAACATCCTGCAGCGACCCCATCTGTACCGTATGGGTGACTTTATCAAAGGTCGTGTAGATCGCGTCGCCTATCCGCTGGGTCGGCGAATCGGACGTGACCCATTCCGGGTGTTCCGCTTCGGCGGCTTTGAGCTGCTGCATCAGCATATCATATTCAAAGTCGGTTATTTCGGATTCATCCAGGGTATAATAAAGCTTGCTGTAATAGTTCAGGTGATCTACCAACTGGCGATATTCGCTTTGCTGCATGGCGCAACCTCCTGAGATAGATATTCATAAGGAACCGGGATGCGTCGCTTCCATGATTCCATAAAATCTCCATTATGAAGATTCTCTGTTATTATACCACATTTTGAACGCTTTCGGTAGGGAATTTTCCGAAAATCTCATGTTTTTTTGCGTTTCCGGTATTATAATAGAAGGTAATCCAATTTTTCCGGGGTTTGAAACTCCACATTGTACAAAATGACGAAAAATAAGCTGAATTTTTGGCGCAGAGAACTTAGGATATAGCTTGACTTTTGGGGCAAAAACGAATATGATAGAAATGTAACCGATTACATGGAGGTGGGTAAAATGGCGACGATCAAGGATGTGGCGAAAGAAGCCGGTGTGTCTGTTGCCACGGTGTCCCGCGTCTTAAACGGTACCGACCGTGTCCGGGAGGAAACGGTCGAGGCGGTTCAGGCCGCCATTGAAAAGCTCAATTATCACCCGAATTTTCTCGGGCGGACCCTGCGCCGGCTGGAAACGATGAAGATTCTGGTCGTGCTGCCGACCATCTCCAACCAGTTTTACTCCCGTGTCGTCCGCGGTATCCAGGATGTGGCCAAACAAAACGGCTATCATGTCATGTTGGTGACGACGGAAAACGATACGGAAGCGGAGACCGGGTATATCGAAATGGTCCGGCGGCGGCTGTTGGACGGGATTATTTTCCTGTTCTCCACCCTTCCGGGCGAGCAGATCCAGCGGCTGGCGGAGGAATGTCCGGTTGTCGTTGCCAGCGAAACGATTCCCGGAATCAGCGGGGTTTCGACCGTGACAATCGACAACTGGAAAGCTGCTTATGATGCGGCGCAGTTTCTGATTGCCAACGGCTGCAAGCGGATTGCTTATCTGTCTGCGGGCGCTATTTACGGCTCTTCCGCAGCCCGCGGCAAAGGCGTCAAAGATGCGCTGGCGGAAGCAGGACTGGAGATGCCGCCGGAGCTTTTGCTGGATGAAGGGCTGACCTTCAAGGCAGGAAAGCGCGCTGCATTGCGGCTGCTGAATCTGCCGGTGCTGCCGGACGCGGTTTTTGCCGCTGCGGACGCCGCGGCGATCGGCGTGATGCACACGCTTTTGGAGCACGACATCGTCGCCGGAAAGGATATTTCGGTTATGGGATTTGACAATAATTCGATTGCCGAATATTATGACCCGCCGCTGACGACCGTTGCGCAGCCGCAGATGGAGATCGGCCGGAAAGCGATGGAGCTGCTGATTAAGAAAATCAAAGAACCCGATTCGGCGCCGGAGAAGATTCTCCTTCCCCATCAGCTGGTCATTCGGGATTCTGTTAAATTATTACGAAAGGACGGGTCATCGTTATGAGAACCGTAAAAACCGCAGTCATTGGATGCGGCGGCATTGCCAACAGCAAGCATATGCCTGCCCTGAAAAGACTCGCTGACAAAGGCAGAGTCGAAATCGTAGCTTTCTGCGACATCATCGTAGAGCGCGCGGAGAAGGCCGCTGCCGATTTCGCACCCGGCGCAGCCGTTTATGAGGATTACAAGAAGATGCTGGAAGAGCATCCCGAAATCGAAGCGGTCCATGTCTGCACACCCAACCGCAGCCACAGCTTTATCACCGTTGACGCTCTCCACGCGGGCAAGCATGTCCTCTGTGAAAAGCCCATGGCGATCAACTCCGAAGAAGCCAAGAAGATGGTCGATGCTGCCAAAGAAACCGGCAAGATTCTGACCATCGGCTACCAGAACCGGCAGCGCGCTGAGGTTCAGTATATCAAGAAAGCCTGCGAAGCCGGCGAACTGGGCGAAGTTTACTATGCAAAGGCCCATGCAGTCCGCCGTCGCGGTGTACCGACCTGGGGCGTATTCGTCAATGAATATGAACAGGGCGGCGGTCCGCTGATCGATATCGGCACCCATGCGCTGGACATTACCCTGTGGACGATGGATAACTATAAACCCAGAATGGTTGTCGGCACGGCCTATAAAAAGTTCCGCAATCAGACCGAGACCGCCAATGTCTACGGCGACTGGAACCCGGAGGAATTTACCGTAGAAGATTCCGCTTTCGGTTTTATCACCATGGAAAACGGCGCAACGATCGTTCTCGAAGCGTCCTGGGCGCTGAACACGCTGGACGTCCTGGAAGCGGCGACGACCCTTTGCGGCGACAAAGCCGGTGCTGACATGGATTATGGCCATGCCCGCATCAACGGCGTCAAACATAACAAGATGTATGTCGAATCTCCCGATCTGGGCACCGGCGGCGTAGACTTTTTCAAAGGCAAGTCCCTCAGCCCTTCGGATGCGGAGCAGAAGATTTTCTATGACGCAATCACCGAAGGCACGCCTCTCTGTGTCCTGCCGGAGCAGGCATATGTTGTCACCCAGATTCTGGAAGCGATCTATAAATCCGCTGAGACCGGCAAACCGGTCTACTTTGACTAATTGTATCTTACTCCCTTCGGGGGTAAAATATAGAAATTGAAAGGATGTTTTCCCTATGAAACTTGGCGTTATGGCTGTACTGTTTGGAGATAAGGACCTGAAATGGGTCTGCGACTATCTGGTCTCCCAGGGCGTGCAGACGATCGAAATCGGCTGCGGCGGCTACCCCGGCAAATCCATCTGCGATCCCGAAGTCCTGCTCAACGATGAGAAGGCACTGAAGGAATTCAAGGACACCCTCGCTGCTTCCGGTCTGGAAATCAGCGCGCTCTCCTGCCACGGCAACTACATCCATCCCAACAAAGAGATCGCCGCTCAGTACGAGCATGATCTGGACAACGCGATCCGTCTGGCAAAGGAACTGGGCGTTGACACCATCAACTGCTTCTCCGGCTGCCCCGGCGACTGCGAAGAGTCCAAGCGTCCCAACTGGGTCACCTGCGCATGGCCCAACGACTATCCCGAGATTCTGGAATGGCAGTGGAACGAAAAGCTGATCCCCTTCTGGAAGAAGAAAGTCGAATTTGCCCGTCCTTACGGCGTTACCAAATTCGCGTTTGAGATGCATCCCGGCTTCTGCGTATACAACGTAGAGACCCTGCTCAAGCTCCGCGCTGCTGTCGGCCCCGAAATCGGCGCCAACTTCGACCCCAGCCATCTGGTATGGCAGGGTGTTGATCCCGCAGCTGCTATCCGCGCTCTGGGCAAAGAAAATGCGATTTTCCACTTCCATGCAAAAGACACTAAGATCGATTCCTACAACACCGCAGTCAACGGCGTTCTGGATACCAAGAACTTCTCCGACGAAGCTAACCGCAGCTGGATCTTCCGCAGCGTCGGCTACGGCAACGATTATGCTTACTGGAAAGACATGGTTTCCGCTCTGCGTCTGGTTGGCTACGAAGGCGCTCTGTCCATCGAACATGAAGACAGCCTGATGACTCCTCTGGAAGGCCTCGAAAAAGCTATTGCGTTCCTGAAAGAAGTTATCATCTTCCAGCCCAAGATGACCGAACTCTGGTGGAACTGATCGGCGTAAATCCGTAATGTGAATAAACTGCCGCTGTACGCTCCTGTGCAGCGGCAGTTTGCGTTTTCGGGCTGCTTCGGCTCTTGACAAAGCGGGAAAATCCGTTTATGATAAAAGTATATTGTAAACGAAAGGCTGATTTTAAGTTGACAACGAAATATCAGATTTTAAAGCTGCTGGAGGAAAGCGACGGGAAGCTGGTTTCCGGCGGCGATATCGCCGAGAAGCTTTCCATCTCCCGCACGGCTGTCTGGAAACAGATCGCGGCCCTGCAGCAAGACGGATACCGGATTATTTCCGAGCCGAGCAAGGGATATCTTTTGCAGCCGAGCAACGTCCTCTCCGCTTATGAGATCGAAAAACGGCTGACGACCCATACGGTTGCCCGGCCGGTCCTCTACTTCCCCACGATCGATTCCACCAACACCTACGCCAAGACCCATACCGAGCTGGAAAACGGCACCGTCATTGTCGCGTCCCATCAGACCGCAGGCGTCGGACGGCTGTCGAGAAAGTTCCATTCCCCCGAAGGTCAGGGCGTATATCTGTCCATCCTTCTGCACCCGGATATGATCGCCATGGCGGATATCAGCACGATCACCCTGCTGACGGCGGTTGCGGTGGTCGATACGATTGAGCAGCTCAGCGGCGTCCGGCCGGATATCAAATGGACCAACGATGTCTATCTGCATGGGCGCAAGCTCTGCGGCATCCTGACCGAAGCGACGGTCGAGGGCGAATCCGGCGTGATCCGCAATATCATCGTCGGCATCGGTCTCAACCTCTATCAGACCTATGAAGATTTCGCACCGGAAATCCGGGATATCGCCGGATCGGTTTTCAGCGAGACCGGGAAAAAGATTTCGGCGGCGGATTATGTCGCCTGCCTGTCGAAGAACTTTGAGCGGTATTATCTGGATGAGCACTTCCCTGCCAACAAAGCGTCCTTCCTTCAGAAATATAAAGACGCGCTCTTTTTCCTGGGCCAGACGGTGCAGGTCATTTCGGTCAGAGAAACCTATATGGCCGTCGCTGAGGATATCGACGAAAACGGCTGTCTGATCGTCCGGAAAGAGGACGGGACGGTGGCCGCCCTGAACAGCGGTGAGATCAGTCTGAAAATCCCGCGGTAAATGAACATATATGCCGTTCTGTTTCCCATCGAAGC
>CAMAJC010000037.1 GCA_945835425.1 uncultured Clostridia bacterium | reverse complement strand
TTATCGACAATCTGCCTCTGATTTAATCAGGGTTTCCTTAATGGGAGATGCTGGGAACGGAGGGAGCCTGGGTTCCGACGCCGCCGCCAACCGCGTCGCCGCCGATGGTCCCGGAGAAACTGGGGCCGTACTGTGCAGACGCGCTGCTCTCCTCCGAAGATGTGTCAGAAGACGGCGCAGCGGATGCCGACGGCTCGTCCTGTGCGGCACCGGCCGCCGAAGAGGTGCTGCCGGATGTGCTGTTTCCGCCGATGCTCGGGACCTGCGGCAAGCGCATACCGCCGGAGGTCTCATAGTTCTCTTCCGACGATTCGCTTTCCGGCTCCGACGCGCTGTCTTCAGACGATGCACCCTCATCAGACGAACCGTCTTCCCCATCGGCGCCGCTTGCTGCCGCAGGGGTCTGAGGCGTCGCCATCGGTTCCGGCGGCGCATACAGCACCTGCTCCAGGGAATCGGAATAGGGGTCAACCCAGCTCCAGCCAGCCTGTGCAGCGCCCGCAGGCGGATTGCAGGCGGTCTGGTTGTTGAAATAGACCCGGTCGGGGTTGGACAGGTCGATCCGTCCGGTCTCATCGACGCCGATCGAGCCGGACTCATAGAGGATCGCCTTCAGGGTCGCCATCTTGGCATCCATATCGGTCAGCGTCCCGAGGTCTACCTCGATGCGGTTCTGGTAGTACAGCTGCAACCGCAGCTCATCGCCGAGATCCATCGCCGAGATATCGTTGATCGAATAGTCCCAAAGCTCGTTTTTGATGGTCCGCCAGGTGGAGAGGGTGCTTTGCTGCTCCTTCGGCAGATTATACAGATATTGCCCTTCGGAAAGGCCGCTGACGTCCGGGCCGACGACCACCTGCGCGTCGACCGCAGCCGAAGCGGTGACGCCTACCAGCCGCCCTTTTTCGGTGAACTGATAAAACGCGCCGTCCTGACTCACCTGTAATACAGGTTCCCCATCGGTGACGACAATATCCAGCTGGTCGGGGAAATGCCGTCTGATCTGAACCGAATCGGCCTTGGTCAGGACAGCCATCGCCTTATCCTCCAGCTTTTCGGTGTTCAGCCGCAGGAGGTTGTCCCCCTCTTTGGCGTTCACCGCCGCGAGAATCTGTTCGCTTGTATAGAGCGTGCTGCCGGACGGGGAAAGGGTATGGATATTGAAAAAGACAGTCAGGGACAAAACGACACAGACGATCGTCAGAATCATCCCCAGCAGGATGTAGTAAATGATGTAGTTGCCGTGTCTTCTTCTGCGGCGTCCGCTCTGCACCCGGCCGATCTGCCGGTCACGTTCCTGCTGCTCACGCCGGGCGCGCTCCTCCGGACTGCCGGGAGAGCCTGTCCCGTTTGTACCGCCGGGTGACGCCGTTCCCTTTACCTGCTGAAAATCCGCCATATCTGTCCCCTCCTTTCTGTCGGTTTCTATGGTCATGGGCCGGTTCAGCTTCCCGGCCCGCTGTTTTCATGCATAGTTGTTGTATATTTATATGCGGCTATATGCGGCATATCTTCATCTATATGCGGCATATCTTCATCTATATGCGGCTGATATCCGCGCCGAGCGACTGCAGCGACCTTTCCAGCCGTTCATAGCCCCGGTCGATATGGGACAGGCCGTGAATCCGGCTTTCGCCCTCTGCCGCCAGCGCCGCTGTCACAAGGGCCGCTCCGCCGCGCAGGTCCATTGCCTTTAAGGGACTTCCGTGCAGCCGCTCCACGCCGTGCAGGACAGCCTCCTGACCATCGACGGTGATATCCGCGCCCATCCGCACAAACTGCGGCAGGTGCTTGAACCGGCTCTCGAAAATCCGCTCACGGATGACCGTCTCGCCCTTCGCAAGGCAACCCAGGGCCATAAAGATCGGCTGCGCGTCGGTGGGAAAACCCGGGAACGGCTCGGTTTCGATCCGTCCGGGAGCGAGTAGACGTCCGTCGCTCTGGATGCGGACGCTGTCCCGGTAGATTTGGAGGGAACAGCCCATTTCCCGCAGGGTCGCGAGGATGCTGCCGATTGTCGCCGGGTCAAAGCCTGTTACAGTCACATCGCCGCCGCAGACCGCCGTACAGCAGAGAAAAGTCGCCGCCTCGATCCGGTCGGCCATGACCGGATAGGAGCAGCCGTGCAGCGACCGCACCCCCTCAATATACAGAGTAGAGCTTCCTTCGCCGACGATCACTGCCCCGCATTCCCGTAAAAACCGGCAGAGGTCTGCGATCTCCGGTTCCCGCGCGGCACCTTTCAGCACCGTTTCCCCATCGGCCAGCACCGCTGCAAGCAGGATATTTTCGGTCGCGCCGACGCTGGGAAACGGCAGGGTGATCTCTGCACCCCGCAGGCCGTTATGATAAGCATGGAGCTTTTCGCCGCGCTCCTCGATGGTCATGCCCAGCGCCCGCAGCCCCATTAAGTGCAGGTCAATCGGCCTTGCGCCCAGCTCACATCCGCCGGGCAGGCAGAGAAACGCTTCTCCCGTCCTCGCCGCCACCGAGCCCAAAAAGACAACCGATGAGCGCATCTCCCGCACCAGCCGGTCAGGGATCCTGCTGCCGGAGATATGGGAGGCGTCGATCACCGCTTCCGTCCCGGACAGGGCCGACTTGCAGCCAAGGCTGTCCAGTATCCGCAGCGAAACCCCGGTATCCGACAGCCGCGGCACCCGCGACAACAGCACCGGTGTGCTGCAAAGAGCACTCGCCGCCATGATCGGCAGGACGCTGTTTTTGGCTCCGTGCACCCGGATATCGCCCCGGAGCGTCTGTCCGCCGGTAATCCGGAAAAACGGTTCCCGCTCTTCCCGCTCCTTCTTCCGCTCCGCCGCCCTGATGCAGTCGCCCGATGTACAGATATCACACAGATCGTTCCCGCATGGAGCGGACTTCGACGTCTCACGCTGCAAAAGCTTTCCCGGAAAGTGCCCGTGATCGCCCGGAAGCCGGAATCCCGGCAGTCCGAACGGCCCTGGGCCAAACTGATGAAACCGCACGGGACGCAGGACGGCTGAAACGGATTGGAACCCGAATTTTTGCTGCGCTCCGGGAAGCGCCGTATCTTTACCATATGCATTTTGCTGCACCGCTGTCACTCCTCTCGCCATATTGTTATTATATGCAGGTGAGGAGGAAAATTTGAGGGCTTATGCAAAATGTTTTTTGGAGTATGTTTTGGGCATTTGGTAATCGACGGGCGACCGTCGTAATGTCCGCAGGACATTGGAGCCCCCTACCGTATCAGGAAACACCCATCCATACGGAATCGAATATATACGTCGTTACAGGATGATTCGCAATCATTCCGGGTGTAGGGGCGACCCTTGCGGTCGCCTGCGTCAAATTAGCCGCCTACCAATAACCATCATAAATGACCGCATTAACCCGTAATCCCCTTGGCCTCAAGGGTCTTGCGGATGGACTCACCGATACGGGCGCAGGTGTCCGGGACAGCCAGTTTGGAGGCGTTTTCCGAGAAACTGCGGACGCGCTCCGGTGAATCGACGAACTTCTGCACCTCGCCGATGAGCCAGTCTTTGGAATAGTCCTTTTCCTCGACGACCAGCGCAGCCCCGGCGTTTTGCAGCACCATACCGTTATGATACTGATGGTTCTCGGCGGCATACGGATACGGGACGAGGATGGAAGGTGCGCCGACCATTTCCAGCTCGCTGATGGTGATCGCACCGGCGCGGGAAATCACGAGGTCTGCCGCAGCGAGATAGAGATCCATCTGGTCGATAAACTCCATCGCCTTGATGCGCGGGTATTTGGACAGGTCGAGGTGTCTTTCGGCCAGCATCTTCGGGAACCGTTCCCGGCCGTTTTTGCCAAAGCCGTGGATATGGTTGATCTCGCCCTTTTCGGCGTGCCACTGCATCAAATCGGCTGCCATTTTATTGATGGCCGTAGCGCCCAAACTGCCGCCGACCGAGACGATGGTGAAATGGTCATCCAGCCCCAGCCGTCTGCGGGCTTCTTTTTTGGTGATGCCGATAAAGGACTGCCGCACCGGGTTGCCGACGACCTCAAAATGCTTGCCGTCGGGGATGCGCGCCTGCGCCTCCGGGAACGCGAGGAAGACAGTCTCAGCCTTCGGCGCCAGCATCTTGGTGGTGACGCCGGGGAAAGCGTTCTGTTCATGGAGGAAGACCGGGATGCCCATCTGCTCGGCCTTGCGGATGACCGGTCCGGAGACGTAGCCGCCGGTGCCGATGGCGATATCGGGCCTAAAATCGGAGAGAATCTGATCCGCCCGGTGTCCCGACAGCATCAGCCACCAGGCCGCCTTGATATTGTGGGCGATATCCCAAGGGAGCAGGCTCCGGTAAAAGCCCGCGATATTGATATGGGCGACCGGATAGCCCTGTTTCGGGATCATCGTGTCCTCCATATTGCCCGGAACCGCCGCAAACAGAAATTCCGAGCCGGGATAGATGCGCGCCAGTTCGTTGGCGATGGCGACCGCGGGGTTGATATGCCCGCCGGTTCCGCCGCCGGCCATAAATATTCTCATGGGAAAACTTCCTTTCGGTAATATGCGTAAAGCTGCGCCTGCCCATCCGTTCAGATATCATGGGAGCTGATGATCCGGATGGTTGGGCTGGCCTGCTGCGGACCGTCCGATTTCGGCGGTTTACCCGCTTTGTCCGGGTCGATATCCTTGCCGCGGGCGATGGTCGGGCGGCAGTGACGGGAGATATTGAGCACGATGCCCATCTGCGCCAGCTGCATCAGCGTCGCCGAGCCGCCTGCCGAGAAGAACGGCAGAGAGATACCGGTGGTCGGCATCGCGTTGGTCACGACGGCGATATTTAAAAGCGCCTGTGCGCCGAACTGCAAAGTAATGCCGATAACGACCAGAGAGCTGAACTTATCCGGCGCCCGCATGGCGATCGAAAAACCGCTGGCCACAAAGAGGATAAAGAGCAGAATAATGGTCAACGCGCCGATCAGCCCTAGTTCCTCGCAGACAATCGCGAAGATAAAGTCGTTCTGCGGCTCGGAAACCCAGAGGAATTTCTGGGTGGAGTTGCCCAGCCCCACGCCGAACAGGCCGCCGCTGCCGATGGCGTACAGCGACTGGACGATCTGCCAGGAGCCGCCCTGAATATCCGAGAACGGGTCCATCCAGGTATCGATGCGGGCACCGACGTAGTTAAAGCCTAAGAGCTGCAGGATAACCAGTGCCAACAGACCGATCGGGATCAGGCCCAGCAGGTAATAAACCTTGGAGCCCGCAATGAACATCATACCGCCGCAGATGATAATCATCAAGAGAATACAGGACAGATGCCGCTGCAGCGCGATAACGCCCAAAACCGGAACCAGGTAAACGAAAAACTCCAGAATCCCTTTTTTGAAGGTGCCCATCTGCCGGTAGTTTTTGGAAATCAGCGCCGCAAAGGTGACGATCAGCGCAAATTTCATCAGCTCCGACGGCTGAAAGGTACCGATACCGGGGATCGGGATCCATCGTCTCGCGTCGCCCTTCTGCGCCGGGAACGCCAGCGCCAGGGCCGTCAGGGCAAGACAGGCAAAATAAATCAGCTTATACATTCGCAGATACAGCTGGTACGGGATATACGAAAGGACGTACATCGCGATAAGCCCCATGGCGACGAAGGCCGTCTGCTTCATGACCAGGTAAAGGCCGCTGTCGTTTTCGTTTAAGGACGTCGCGTAGCTGGCCGAAAAGACCATGACAAGCCCGATCGTGACCAGCACGACGATCAGGAAAAAGAAGGAAATATCCATCCGGCCCATTTTGGTTCTGCGGTCGCGGGAAGGTTTCCTTGCAATCGTCTGCTGCATGGAAGGGCGTTTATTTCCCTGCCGTGTACTGCGGCTGCGGGTAGAGCTTCCCTGCCGGGAAGCGTTTCCCTGACGAGAAACGTTTTGCCTGTTCCGGGAAGAACCGGCTCTGGTTGGCGTCATCCTGTCACTCCTTTTTTGTATTGAATGAATAGTGAAGAATGAAGAATGAATAATGAATAATTATGGTCGGTTTTCTGCGAAAACCATGATTTAATTTGTTTTGCGGAGCAAAACTACCTTAATTCTTCATTTTTCATTATTCACTATTCATTATTCATTAGATATATAGGTATGCTGCGGTGACGGACAAAATTCCTCCGAGGAGGGAGGCTGCCGTCATAATGCCGGACACGGCTTTCCCGCTGATGCCGCGGGAGATCATCCATTCTCCGAGGGTCTCGTCCCGGAGCGGATGACCCGCTGCCTGGCACACAACCCTTATCATAACATAGATTCCCTCAAAAATAAAGGGGATTCCCGCAGGAATCAGAAAAAGCGGGATTCCGGACAGGATACTGATAAAAACCGGGAGCGCACCCAGCATCATCCTGCCGCCGCTGCCTTCCCGCATCTTTTCCGGCGGGAAGCAGAAAAGGAGCATCCCCAAAAGGCTCCCTGCCGCCGCAAAGGAAAGGCCCATCCCGGCGTCCGCGCCGAACACCGCGCATACGGCCGCGCAGGAAAGGCACTGGGCCAGAGAAACGGAGGCCGCTTCCCCGCTGACCGCTTTCATCCGGTTGCCGCCGCAGGCAGCGCCCAGAATCAACAGCAGATACCAGACCCCGTTGCCGAGGTCAGCCTGCGTCCCGGAAAAAGGAACCAAAACGATGGTCGAATAGCTCCCCGACAGGGTCAGCGCCATCAAAAACGCCAGCCCGACGCACCATGCAAGAACGCAGCGCAGCACCGGATTCATCACCGGCAGCCTTTTCGCCGTCCGCCAGTCATCGGTCAGCCCGACTGCCGCCATCAGCACCGACCCCAGCAGCACCGCCGTGATCTTCCCGGCGGAAAACCCGGCGCCGGTACTGCCCATGACGATGAGGGCGGCTGCGGCCAGAATCCCGGCCGGCAGAAATCCCGCCAGAAACAATACGCCGCCAAATTCCGGCGCTTCGTCCCTTCCGGGCGTCAGGTCTTCGCCTTTGCGGACAAGGGCTGTCCGCCCCAGCCCCATTTTGTTCAGTTTCGCCGCCAGCGGTTTTCCCGTGAGCGCCGTAATCAGAAACGCGGCGACTGCCGCAGCAATTGCGACCATGTTTTTCCCTCCTTTCCTTTATCCGAACGGAACACGGCCATATGATTTCCGCGTCCCTGTCTTTATTTTACCGTTTTTCCATGATATTAAGCAAACTCTGATATAATCCGGCTTTCGTCCTTTTCGGAAACGTGTCCCAGCGGTTTTTTCCCGCCTGCGGCGGGAAAAAACATGAAATAATAGGCTCTATATCCGCCGCAGCTGCTGGTCATGGAACGCCAATTGAATGACCCGCTCAAAATGCGACCCGCGCCCTGCCTTGAACAGCAAAACGTCGTCGCCGCGGCGGTCGGTGCGGAGATACTGGGCGATCGATTCGGGCGATTCCATGATATGGACCTGTGTCCTCGGGAAAGGTGCCGCGCCTTCCTTTATTTCAAGCGCATGGGCGCCGGTTGCGAGAATCAGGTCGGCTCCGGCCTGCGCCATCCGCCGTCCGGCTGCCCGATGGAAAGAGGCCGCGCTGTTTCCGAGGTCCTCCATTTCGCCCAGGGCGACGATCTTTCTGCGTCCGCAAAACTGCGCAAAATAATCCGCCGCTTCCTTCATCGACTCCGGCGTTGAGGTCCAGCTGTCGTCGATAATCGTCGCGCCGGTCGAGGTGGTCATCAGGGACAGCCGTCCCGGCAGCGGCCGGAAACGCTCCAGCCCGTCCCGGATCACATCCTCCGGCACGCCCATCAGCACCGCTGCCGCAAAAGCCGCCAGAGCGTTATAGCAGTTTCCCTTCCCCGGCATCTGCAGTTTGATCCGGGTGGTCTTCCCGTAGCAGCTCACATCCAGCGTCGTCTGATCCCGTTCTTCTTTTACAATTGTCCCGGTAACGTCGCAGTAGCTGTCGATGCCGTAATACAGCACATCGCCGGAAAAGCCGTCGGGCAGCTCGTACAGCATCGGTTCATCGGCGCAGAGGATAACCGGGTCGGTGCTCTCCATCCCGCGGGTGAGGGACAGGCGCTCCCGGAGGATCTTTTCCGGACTGCCGAAGGAGCCGATATGGGCGCTGCCGACGCCGGTGATGATCGCCGCCGACGGACGGCAGATTTTTCCCATCCGCTCAAAGCTGCCGGGCGTTGTAAAGCCCATCTCCACCACGGCGCAGCGGTCGTCCGCGTCCAGACCCAGCAGCGTTTTCGGGACGCCCAGGTCACCGGTCTGCTCCCAACGGGTGCGGCTGGTCTTTTCCTGCTGGGACAGGATGCGGAACAGCATCTCCCGGATGGTCGTCTTGCCGTCCGGCCCTGCGATCGCGATGATGCGGGTGTGGAACCGCCGCCGGTACCAGGCCGCGATTTTGCACAGGGCTTCATAGGGCGCACCTTCGCAGACCGCGCAGGGAAAGGGCACATCTTCCGCAGCCGCGCCTGTAATAACCGCAGCCGCGCCGTCCTTCACCGCCTGCCGGGCAGTTCCCGGCTGCAGCTCCAGATACAGGCACCCCGGGCGCACTTCCGCCGGGTCTGCGGCAATCCAGTCGATTTCCGGGTCGCTTTCCGGCTGGGACACCCACTTCGCGTCCGCCGCCCTGACCAGCCAGCTGAGGTTCATCTTCTGCATCGTCTGTCCTCCTCCGGAGCAATCAGCCCCTTACTTTCATTTCCGCCAGCGCATCCGCCACGACTTCCCGTTCATCGAAGTGGTGCTTTTCATGGCCGATGATCTGATAATCCTCATGGCCCTTGCCTGCGAGGACGATGGTGTCTCCCGGCAGGGCGTTTTGTACAGCATAATAAATCGCTTCCCGGCGGTTGACGATCACCTTGTAAGGGGTCGTTGTGCCGTCAAGACCCGGCAGAATCTCGTCGATAATCGCCTGCGGGTCCTCGGTGCGGGGATTGTCGGAGGTGACGATGACAAAATCCGCAAACTTCGCCGCAGCAGCCGCCATCAGCGGACGTTTGGTGCGGTCGCGGTCGCCGCCGCAGCCGAACAGGCAGACCAGCCGCCCTTTGACCGTCTCCTTCAGAGCCGAAAGGACGTTTTCCAGCGGATCAGGCGCATGAGCATAGTCGGTAATGACCGTAAAGTCCCGGCCGGTCGGGATGATCTCGATGCGGCCCTTTACGCCGGTAACGGTCTCAAGAGAGGCGATAATCTGTTCCATCGGCAGGCCCAGCTGCAGGCAGACTGCCGCCGCCGCCAGCGCGTTGCGAACCGAGAACAGTCCCGGCATCGCGAAATGCACCGGATATTCTTTCCCGCCATAAAGCAGGGTAAATTCGACCTTTTCCGGGTGGCAGACGATGTCCTTTGCGGACAAATCAGCGCCTTCCCCAGCCGAGAAGGTCAGGCAGGGAATCTCCTTCCCTGCAACCTCCCTAAGCTCGCCCAGCAGCCGCCGTCCGTGTTCATCGTCCATGCCGATAACCGCCGCCCCGCAGCGGGCAAAAAGCTTTTTCTTCGCGTTATAGTAGCTTTCCATGTCCCCATGGTAATCCAGATGTTCATGGGAAAGGTTGGTAAAAGCCGCAGCTTCATAGAAGCTGTCGCCGATCCGCTGCTGCTCCAGCGCGTGGGAAGATACCTCCATGACGCAGTAACCGCACCCGGCGTCCCGCATCTGGGCATACAGCCCTTCCAGCTCCATCGCTTCCGGGGTCGTGTTTTCCGCGTGGATGGCTCTGTCGCCGATCTCGTTCTGCACCGTCCCGATCAGGCCGACCATGTTCCCGGCATCGGTCAGAATCTTTTTGATCAGGCTGGTGACAGTCGTCTTGCCCTTGGTGCCGGTGACGCCGACCAGCTTCATGCTCCGAGAAGGATGGCCAAAGTACGCGGACGCCGCCTGCCCATAAAACTGGTGGGTATCCGCCACATCCAGCTCATTTGAGAGCCCCAGCGGCTGCTCCGCCACAACGCAGCCCGCGCCTTTACTGAGCGCTGCCTGCGCAAATCCATGCCCGTCGACCGTACCGCCCCTGATGCAGACAAATACGTCTCCCGGCTCCACCTTCCGGGAGTCGCAGACGATGCTGTGCACCTCAAAATCAAAATCCGGCGCTGAAGTTAAACCCATTTCCCTAAGCAGTTTGGACAGAAGCAT
>CAMAJC010000036.1 GCA_945835425.1 uncultured Clostridia bacterium | reverse complement strand
ACCACAAACCCGGTTTTATCTATTTACATTTCCATAAAAAAAGGGTATCATGGTATTATGAGTGTATAAGGAGGACTTATCCTATGGAATATCTGCTGCAGAAAGGCAGCCTGTCGATCCGCAGGGCTGTGCGGAGCGATGCCCCGGCCATTGCCGACCTGATCATGGGGCTGGCAATTTATGAGCATATGCCGGAGTGCTGCCACGCGACTGTCCCGATGCTGGAGGAATCGATCTTCGACCGCGGAGAGGCAAAGGTGCTGATTGCGGAATATGACGGTGAGCCTGCGGGCTTTTCCCTTTATTTTTATAACTACTCCACCTGGCTGGCGAAAAAGGGGCTGTATCTGGAGGACCTGTTTGTAAAGCCGGAGATGCGCGGCAAAGGCATCGGCAAGAGCCTTTTGCAGACCCTGGCGCGGATCGCGGTCGAGGAAGACTGCGGACGGTTTGAATGGAGCTGCCTTGACTGGAACGAGCCGTCCATCCGGTTTTATAAGAGCATGGGCGCAGTCCCGATGGAGGACTGGACGATGTACCGGGTCACCGGCGACGCCCTGACCAAACTGGCAGGACAGGAATAAGGTATATAAGTCCGCCGAAAGAATCTGTCAAAAAAATGTAGGGCGGGATGCCCTCATCCCGCCGCTTCGCAGCAGATTCTATCGAAACCGGGCTTTTAGGGAGTCTCTGTTTAAAAGCTTTTTCCCCGCCTTCGGCGGGGAAAAAGCCGCATGAATGCGTCTCCGGAAGGAAACAGAGTTTAATAAATCAGAGCTTCCTTAGATAATCATTTAACAAAGGAGTGTATCCCCTATGAAAATGACGCTGTACAAAACCCTGTGGGAAGACACAAAAATCGTCCAGGCGCAGGAAGATGTAGCGGTGACCGAGGAATCCGCCGAACCCCGCGCTGTGGAAATGCAGGTTTTGAACGTCTATCCGCAGGTTGCTTATCAGACCATCGACGGCTTCGGCGGCGCGATGACCGAGGCTGCCGGTTATGCCCTGTCCAAGCTGTCCGCTGCGGATCGGAAAGCTGCGATTGACGCATATTTCGGCGAAGGCGGCAATAACGCCACCATCCTGCGCACCCATATCGACAGCTGCGACTTCTCGCTCGGCATGTATCAGGCTGTTGCGGACGTAAACGGCGACCCCGATTTCGCCACCTTCACCCTCGAGCGCGACCGCAAATACATCATCCCCGCGATCAAAGACGCCATGGCTGCTTCCGACAAGCCGCTGTCCGTCCTGCTTTCGCCCTGGTCTCCGCCTGCTGAGTGGAAATATCCGTCCCAGATGCTGAAAAACATGGGCAGCCCGGAGGATCTGCGCAAAATGTTCCCGCCCGAACTGTCCGACACCGAGATCAAGGCCGCAAACCCGATGGTCGCCCATATGCTTGAAGCGCTGGAAAACCCGTCCGACGGCGGCACCCGCTGCTTCGGCGGCCACTTAAAGCCCGAGTTCTACCCCAACTGGGCAAGATACATGACCAAGTACATCCAGGGCTACCTCGATGAAGGCATCCCGGTCAAATGGGTTTCCGTCCAGAATGAAGCCATGGCCGCTACTCCCTGGGATTCCTGCCAGTGGACCGCCGAGGAAGAAAAGGTATTCCTGCGCGACCACCTCTATCCCGAGATGGAAAAAGCGGGTCTTATTGACAAGGTTAAAATCTATATCTGGGACCACAACAAGGAGCGCATCTTTGAGCGCGCATCCGACACCATCGACGCTGTCACCGACCCGATGGTCGACGGCGTTGCCTTCCACTGGTACAGCGGCGACCACTTTGACGCCGTCCAGATGACTCATGACGCATTCCCCGATAAGAAGCTGATGTTCTCGGAAGGCTGCGTCGAATACTCCAACTCCGGCGACCAGACTGAAATCAACTTTGGCCAGCGCTATGCCCACGACATGATCGGCAACCTGAATGCCGGCATGAACTCCTTCATCGACTGGAATATGTACCTCGATGAAAAGGGCGGCCCGAACCACGTCGGCAACTACTGCGGCGCACCGATCATGCTCGACGGCAAGGGCGGCTATGAAAAGCACGTTTCCTACTACTATATCGGCCAGTTCTCCCGCTATATCCAGCCGGGTGCTGTCCGCATCGGCCACAGCCAGTACACCGACAAGCTGGAAGCGACCGCTGTCCGCAACCCTGACGGCTCTATCGCAGTCGTTATGCTGAACAGAACCGAGGAAGAACTGCCGGTCAACGTCCGCATCTGCGGCAAGCTGGCCCGGTTTAAGATGGCTCCTTCTTCCATCGCAACTGCTATTATCACTGAATAATCGGTAACTTATAAATCCCTCTGTCCTGTAAGGGCAGAGGGATTTATTTTTTATCATGTTTTGGGCGGCTGCAGTTTTCCTTTGGAAAACGTCGAGTTTTGAAAAAACTCGCAGCAACCGAAAGGTTGCGGAGCGCATAGGGTAAAACATCACCTACATCTATAACCGGGTAAATGGTGCTTATCGGCAGCTTCAAGGGGTTACGTTCAGCCTTTTGAAAAAGGCTGGCGAAAACTTTTTTGTCATTATCCCCGATGGCCGCACTATCATCGGGAAAAAGCAAGCCCTCATAAACTGACCACAAAAACTCTAAAACCCTCTCCTGTTGCCGTGAGGCAGCACGGAAAGGGTTTTTGGCTGCCAACAGTCTGGAAAGGGCTTTAGAGTCTATTTATGGAGCGAGGTCTAGCAAAAATTAGGGGAACAAACCCTGTCTTATCCCGGCAGGCGCCAAACGTCTGCCGGAATAATCAGAGAAAGAGAGGATAGCTTATTTTACCCAGACGCCGTTGGCATCAACCGTATAGCCGTCGGGAGTTGTGGTGCTGCTGAGCATCTGGCCGAGGGAGTTGGACTCCTTGGAGAAGTAGTACCACTCGCCGCCGATCTGGCACCAGCCGGTGACCATCTTGCCGGAGGAAGCCATGTAGTACCAGTTGCCGTCTACCTTCTTCCAGCCGGTGACCATAGCGTTGTCGCCGCCGAAGTAGTACCATTCGCCGCTGATCTTCGCCCAGCCGTAAGCTGCGCCGCAGTTGGAGTTGAACCAGTACCACTTGCCGTTTTCCTTCATCCATTCGGACTGTTTTGCAGTGCCGTCCTCGTCGAAGAAGTACCAGACGGAGCTGATCTTGTGCCAGCCGTCATTGAGATAGCCGTCCTCGGTGCCGTACTGCCACTCTCCGGCAGGATTCTTGCTCCAGCCCTGGACGACAGAGGAGTAATTGATCGCAGCGTCGATGCCCTCGATTGCCGCTTCGATGTCCGAAACGACCATCTGGTCCTTATCGCCGACTGCTTTGGTGTAGTTTTTGTTGACCGACTGATAGGTCTTGGAGGTGCTGTAGCTGCCCTCGTAGAGGTCGACCAGATCCTGTGCGGAAGCGATTGCCTTGTTCAGGGCGGTGATCTGCGCGGCGTTGTAGCTGCCGTCGTTCTTGATGGAGTCGAGAGCCTGCTTGCCTTCCTTGATGGCGGCGCTGAGTTCCTTGATCATGTTCTTGGTGACCGTGACCTGCGTGCCCTGCCAGGTGAGCGCACCGCCGGCGATCTCGACGATCTGTGCGGCGATCCGGGTCTGATATTTGCCCTCGGCGCCGTTTTCAGCGAAGTCGTAAGCCTTCTCGTAGTTTGCGTAGTAGACTGCGTTGTAGTCCGACTCGATCTTATCGGCGTATTTGTCCATGACCTCTTCCTTGGCGAGAACCTGGGAACCGGCAGGAGAGGTGGTAACTTCGAGAGCGTCAACCGCGTCAGACAGCGCCTCGGTCACAGCGTCGATGGAGCCCTGGTACTTGTTGGTGCTGTACATCTTTGCAGCCAGCTCGTAGACGTTGTAGAACCACTGATATTCATCGGTGGTCGCGCCGTCAAGGTATTCCTCCGTACCGGTGTTGCCGCCAAAAACAGCGTTTGCGTTGCCCTTTTCGGCGTAGTCTGCCATGGGATAGAGGGCGAAGGTGTTCTTGTTTGTATTGTATGCGTAGTTATTCAGCTTGCCGTTGCCGGAAACCGCATCCTCCAGCTGATAGGTAGAGGGAAGCTTGTTTGCGTTGAAGTACAGGCTGTACAGTTCCTCGCTCAGGCCGTCCTTCTCGACGCCTGCGGAGGTGTAGGGCACGGAGGTCAGCAGCTTATACATGCCCTGCTCAGCGGCGCTGACCATGTTGACGGTGGTAGCGCTCTCATAGGCGTCGACCAGCTCTTCGACCTTGTTGACATATTTCTTGTAGTCGGAAGCCTTTTTGAAGTCCTCTTCCGAAGCGGACTCGAGGATATCGGCCAGCAGCTCGCCCCATTCGGTGCACTCCGCGTCGTCGGGATCGATGTAGCCACCGATATACTTGTCATACTGCTGCATCAGGTAGACCAGCTCGGAGGTGTTGGCGTCCCTATAAGCGTCCTTGCTGTTCAGCGCATAGATATCGGTCAGCAGGCCGGTGATGTTGTAGAGGTCGACCTTGTTGGTGCCGACCAGCTGGCCGGTGTGGATATCATAAATCGGATCGTCGTAAAAACGGTCGGTGTAGTTCTTGACAAACTGCTCATAGGTCTCGCAATAGCCGTTGTCGCCGTTGATCGCCAGCTCGTCGAGGAAGTCGGTCCAGTCGCCGATCACGTCCTGACGGACGCCCTTGTAATAAACGCCCAGCCCGGTTTCCGCGCCGTATTCGCCGACGCCGAGAGCCGCGACCAGCTTCTCAGTATCGCCCTTTTTCCATGCGTCCGCAATAGCGTCGGCAGAGCCCTTAAAGTTATTGGTGTAGTAGAAGTCGTAAGCGTACACGGTGCCGGAGGGCTTCACTTCGGTATCCTCCGGGTCAAGGGCGCTGTCAAAGCTCCATGCGCTGTAATCCGCGCCGTCGACGGTGACAGAGTTTTCACCCTCCGTGGTCGTGGTATCGGAAGAAACAATGATGTTGTCCTTTTTGTAGGATTCGGTGGTGGAGAGCTTGCCAAATTCCTCGGGAGTCTTCTCGGAGAAGCTCCAGCCGCCCTCCTGGTTCCAGTAGTATTTGAGGTTATCCGCAGCGTCTGCGGCGTCCTTTACCGCTTCAGCAAGGGTACTGCGTCCCTGAGAGCCGAAGACATAGGTCTTTTCACCGTTTGCGCCGGTGATGATGCTGATACCGAGCTTGTCCTGCAGCTGTTCATCGGTCAGGTCAGCGACCTTCTCGCCGGTCGACAGAGCGGTTCTGTCTGCGCTCAGATAAACGTCCGAATCAGCAAGGTAATAGTAACCGACATAGTTTTCCTGCACCTCGACGGTTTTCAGATAAGCAGCCAGCTGCTCCTCGTCCATGGTGCCGTGGGTCGGGTTTTTCTTGTCGATGTAGATTTTTTCCGTCGTGCTGGTAGTGCCGGTGACAACGATCGTCTGCGCAGGTTTCGCATAGGAAACGTATGCGTCGTTGTCAAATTCAACATGAGTCGAATTTGCCGCTCCGGCGCCCATCGCCGCACCAAAAACGGAAAATGCGGTCGTGCCTGCCATTGCAAGAGCAAGAATTCTCTTTTTCATGTGTTTTGTCCTCCATATTCTGTAATGAAGCCGCGATAAATTAAATTTAATTGAAAATCAAATTAAATATTACCGTCTGGCATAGGACGATTATAGCAGAGAATATACGCCTTGTAAATACTGTTTATGCATTTTCGTATGGTTGGCACAGGAGAACCGTTTCCGTTTGCCGATCCTTGTTCATCCCTACAAAGTTATTTTCTGTATGCAACAGATGGACGTCTTTTCGATACTAATATATGACAAAATGCGCAAATCTGCGTAAAATCAGGTAATTTTTGGCGTAAAGTCATCATTTTAATCTTATTTACACTCTTGCCCTGCTTTCTTTTGTTTCTGATATATGTACATTTGTCAGCGGAATAAATTACAGTACATTGTTTTCAGAATGGTAATATATGAGAAATTTATGTATAAAAAGTTCTTGTTTATCAATTTCTATTATATGGTAAAATTCTCTTATTCTTCTAACCGATTGCATAATGGCGAAATTCTTTTTCGGCCATAAAAAAAGCTGCCCGCAAAATACGGACAGCTTTTCTCATAAACAAAATTATTTCCGGATGCTGAGCAGCTTCTGCTTAAGGTCGCCTTCCAGCTTACGCAGCTCGACTTCGGCCTCGGCGCGTTTCTGACGGCCCTCCTCCTGGATGCGCATAACCTCGTCCAGGGTGGTGATCAGGCTCTCGTTGGTGGCGCGCAGGGTCTCGATATCGACGATGCCGCGCTCCGATTCCTTGGCGGTCTCGATAGTCGCCATTTTGAGGGTCTCGGCGTTCTTTTTGAGCATCTGGTTGGTCAGCTCGGTGACGCCTCTCTGGGCTTCGGCAGCCTGCTGGGAGTGGGTGACGCCCAGAGCCAGCACCATCTGGGATTTCCACAGCGGAATCGTATTGACCAGGGTCGACTGGATCTTGTCGACCATCAGGGTATCGTTATTCTGCACCAGCCGGATCTGCGGGCCCATCTGGATCGAAATCATCCGGGTCAGCTCCAAATCATGGAGCTTTTTCTCAAAGCGGTCGCAGAGGTTTGCGAGGTCGTTGGCGGCCTGTGCGTCCTCGGCAGCGCCGGTTCTCGCAGCTTTATCCATCAGCTCTTTGAGGTCGTTTTCCCGAACCTGCCGCAGCTTTTCCTTACCGGCCATGATGTACAGGCAGAGCTCCTTATAATAGGCAAGGTTCATGTCGTACATTTTGTCCAGCATGGCGGTATCTTTGAGCAGCTGGACCTGATGGCTTTCCAGGGCGGTGGCGATCTGGTTGACATTGGCTTCCGCCTTGTCATAACGGGCACGCATGGCGGTCAGCTTATTGGAGCTCTTCTTGAAGAAACCGAGGAAACCCTTCTGTTCCTCCTCCTCATCGAAGCTTTTCAGCTCGGTGACGACGCTCGCCAGCATCTCACCGACTTCGCCGAGGTCCTTGGTGCGGACGCCCGCCAGCATCGTCTCGGAGAAATCCGCGATCTTTTTCTGCGCACCGGCGCCGTAGTTGGAAACGATTGTTGAATCGCGGATATTGATCTTGGGGATAAACTCCGCCACCATCTTCTTGTCCTTTTCCGACAGGACGATCTGCGGGACTTCCGGTTCCGCTTTCTTTTCGGCCAGGGCCAGTTCCGGCGCCTTGGGCGCTTCCGGCGTCTCCTCCGGCAGGTCCAGCGTCAGGGAGATATTGTCAAAAGAATCGGTCATTGCGATACCCTTCCTCTCATAAACCGGCAGCTTTCACCGCCGGCAGTTTACTAAAATTACAGATGCAGTTCCGGTTCATATTCCTTTTCCCGTTCATCCAGATTGAGCTCGATCCGATCAAAGGGGTCCTGCTCCGCGGACAGCCCGGACGAATAGGTCTCCGCCATCTCCTGCACCCGCTTGTCATTTTGCTGACTGGGGGAAGAAAACTCATCCACCAGCCCTTCCTGCGCCAGCATCGACTGCAGCACCGAAATATCCGCCGACAGATCGAGATAATCGTTCTCCATCAGGTCGTCCAGCAGGTTATGGAAAGCGAGGATGATGTTGTCCAAGGCGCCCAGGATTTCCTCCTTGGTCTTCTGCTCGCTCTCGACGCCGGTGTTGCGGCGCTCCAGCTTGCAGTAAGCCTCCAAAAGCTTCAGGGTCGTCGGCAGGTAATAGGACATAAACTTGCGGATCGCCGGCAGCTTATCCGGATGGTCGGCCACATAGGCAAAAATCTGCTGGCAGACCTTTTCCAGATCGTCCAGCTTCGCGCTGATGACCGGGTCGGGAAGCTCATTGTTGATCTCGCGGATGCGGCGGATATAGTCGCTGCCCTCCTGAACCATTTTGGCAAGAGCCGCCTGCTGGGGGTCTTCCTCCTGACGGCGCCTGCGTTCTTCCTCTTCTCTGCGGGCCTGCTGGCTTTCCAGATACCGCTCATAAGTTTCGTCCGTCAGCATCAGGCAGGTTTTATCTTCGTCAAAATGCCCTTCCGGCAAAATTTTGGTGTCCAGCATCTTTTCCAGGGTTTTGACGACTCTTTTGTCCGACAGCCCCAGCTTCTGGGAGATTTCGCTGATCTTGCAGAAATCCCGGCGCTTTAAAAACTGCCAGATTTTCTTCATCCGGTTTTTCCCGGCCAGCCGCACGCCGCCTGCCACCGTCAGGCTGAGAAACGCGAGGGTCATCACGCCAAAAATCAGCGTCCAGACAAGCCCTCCCATTACCGAAGGATAATGCCCCAGCAATAAGCTGAACAGCATACTCAGCGTCAGCATCAGTCCGCCGGCCGAGCCGATTCCGCCGAACATCGTCATGGCGATTGCGCCGCCGCGCTGCCAGTTCGGCTCCCTTTTTACGATCTTGCCGCGATAGGGCGCCTTATACCCGGCATTGCCGACCGAATCCCAGCTGTTATTACTATTTGTATTATATCCCGGCTGATTCCAGCCATTCGGGCTCTGTGGCCGGGTTTTATTATACTTTTCGTATTGGCCTTGGTACTTCGGCACATTCCACGAAGTATTCCGGGACGCGGTATTTTGCCTGTACGGTCTGTTGGCTGTCCCTCCATGACCCGACGGCTGCTGCCCTGCGCCCTTGAAACTGTCAAAAAGCGGTTTTAAGTCTTCCCCGGCACGGTTGAGCGAATTGGCAATATCGTTCCCCAGATTCTGTATCTCCTGGGAATCCAGCACCTTCCGCACCGTCCGATCGACGCTCCACAAAAGATCGTTCAGATTCTTATCGTTCAAAGCGCAACACTTCCTTCCCCTTGCACCCGCTTCGTACAGCGGATGATATTTCCAGCCATATCATTTTCATTATATCCCGTTTCGGCGGTTTGCGCAAGGGAAAAGACGGAGCGTAAGAAAATTTAATGATTTCTTTATAGTCTGATGGATAATAAAATGCTCCTCAGAAAACTGAAGAGCATCAGAAAGGCAAAAACTACAGCATCCGGGCGATTTCCTGCGCCAGCTGCGCAGGCGTTTTGTCACTGGCATCCAATTTGACCGTATCCAGCTGGTCATACAGTGCCAGCCGAGCAGGTGCCCGAGTCAGAATATCTGCCGAACGGATCCCGGCGTCCACATCCCGCTGCAGCCGCGCTGCCAGCGCTTCCGGCGTCAGAACCAGGGAAATCCTGTGCACCGAAACGCCTTCCAGCACATCCTCCAGCCGTCCCAGCAGCTCGTCGATAATCTCCTGATGGTCCATCACCCAGCAGAAAATCACGTTTTCATAGGCGCTGCACCGCAGAAACTGCGCCAGCAGAAAGGTGATATTCTCCATCACCATTTCCTTGGTTTCGTCCGTCACGACAAACGGCTGCGCCATCCAGCACCAGTCGCCGTCGAGAAAGACGTTTTTGGGCAGTATCTTTTGCAGTTCGTTGGAAACCGTCGTCTTTCCCGCGCCCATCGTCCCATTGATCAGAATCAAGTTTTTCATCCGCACATCCCCTTTTTATTTTCAGTATAGCACCGCCGTTTTATCCCTGCAACCCCGCGTTTTGTTTTATTTATCCCCGCGCAGCCTTTTTTCCATCAGAAAGAATTTTCCCTTCCGCCAAACTGCAAAGCCAACGGTCTGATATCCCAGCTTTTCATATAAATGAAACGCCCGCAAATTCTGCGAAAAGACATCCAGCCGCACTGTCTGCGCACCGTATTCCGCCGCCAGCTTTTCCATCTGCAGCATCGTTTCCCTGCCGATGCCCGACCCCTGACAGCGCGGGTCAACGCAGAGCCGGTGCGCCACCCGGTAAACCGCTTCCGGGTACTGCCAGCTGCCGTTTTGATAAGCTTCATCCGCCTCCTGATTCAGCACAAAGGCGGAAACAACCTGCCCAGCCGTATCCACACCGACAAACATTTCTCCCTTATGGATATCCCCCTGCAAAATTTCCCAGTTTGGATAATGCTCGTCCCACTGATCGATATCTCTGCTTTTCAAATCCGCCGCCGCACGCCCAAACAGCGCAATAATTTCTTCCAATTCAGACAGCTCCGCTTTACGAAAAACCATACCTTTCCCCCATTTCTCATTTTATCAGTATATCATTCTCAGCGCCTGCTGTAAACAAAAAAGCAGAACAGCCCCGCCTTTCAGCTTCCCGTTCTGCACATTTTTATTCAGCGCACACTTTTCCGTTCCTATCCCCTCACGTCCGCAGACGCTTCACGATGCGTAAGCATCACTTCACGCGCGCAGCGCACT
>CAMAJC010000035.1 GCA_945835425.1 uncultured Clostridia bacterium | reverse complement strand
AAGCGCTGCGGGACGAGGTCGTTTTCCTTTGTTCGCAGGCATAAAAACAGGGCCGGTGAAAATCACTGGCCCTGTTTTCATATATATTGTCTTGAAATGCTGATTTATGCAGGTTTATTCCTTTTCGGGAACGAATCTACGGGGCTTTTCCCCGCCTTCGGCGGGAAAAGCATAAAACGTAAGGCTCCTTTATTTGCACCCATCCGGTCCGCAGCCGAATACCGGTTCGCCGCAGCCGTCCGGGCCGCAGACTGCGCCGCCGTCTGCCTGCTCCGCATCCTGTCCGGCGATAATCTCGTCGATCAGCGCACCGTATTCCTCCGCGCTCATCAGGGCGTTCAGCACCTTTGTCTCTCCAATCCAGATGGACGGGACGCCGCGAACATGGAGTTCTTCCTTGGCATAGCGGTCGGCCTCTTTCTGACGGGCTTCGTATTTGCCGGAGAGGACTTCGTTTTCAAAGTCCGCGCCGTCCATTCCCAGAGCTTCTGCTTCGGCCCGCAGCACTTTCATATCGCCGATATCCTTTTCCTCGCCAAAGTACAGCTCATACATCCGGGTGTTGTACGCCTCGCCCTTGCCGTGGTCGCAGGCGTAGTGGTAGCCCATGAACGCCAGATGGGTATAGGGCCGGGGAACGACATGCGGCGGGATATGGACGTTTAAACCCTGCTCCTCGCAGAAGGGCAGCAGCCCGGCCGCCCATTTGGCCTTGCGCACCTCGTCGTGCCAGGTGTCGACCGGCTCCTTGTCGGTGGTCGTCAGCTCATAAGGGAGCCACTGGATCTCCACATCCCGCGTCTCCGCCGCCTTCATCAGCGGGATCTTCGCGGCGATGCAATAGGGGCATACATAATCGGTAACAAAACGGATCGTCAGTTTGGACATATGCGTTTTCCTTTCTGCTATATAAAATGGGGTATTATCTTCTGGTTTCAGTATAACGCAGAATCTGTTTTTGCGCAAGAAGAATTTTGATTATGTTTTGATCCGCAGCAGACGGGGAAAAACAGCAAAGGGGATACCGGCACAAAAATATGACCGGGAAGGCCAGAGCTTTCCCGGTCATATCCATCGTTAAACCGTGTTACGGTTTAGCCGTGCAAACATCCTTTATTTCAGGGAGCTTTCGTAGGACTCGATCATCTTTTTGACCATCTGGCCGCCGATAGAACCTGCCTGACGGGAAGTCAGGTCGCCGTTATAACCCTGTTTCAGAGGGACGCCGACTTCGCTTGCGGCCTGCATCTTGAACTGTTCCATCGCGTTTTTGGCTTCCGGTACTACGATATTGTTGTTGCTGGTCATAATCTTATTTCCTTTCTTATGATCGTTTCGGTGAAAAAGAAAAGGCTGAAGAGAAAAATTCTTACGCTTTCCGCGGTGTTCCGTTCGGATAACCCGTGCGGCGTTTTGGTTTCAGGACTTTTCTTTTTACGGCGTGAAAGCCGTCTGATTTGCCGCCGGTGAATCCCGTCGACAGCAGTATTGTAACCGAAAGGGAAAAAGCTATGCGGCAGAACTTGTCGGAAATAAATGGATGCGCGGCATATGTAATTAAACAGTTTTATTATATGTATGCGCAGCTTCTGGCGGGTTTCCTGTTGGATTTGTTTATATCCACCTTCCCTGCGCATCGACCCGATAGCCGTCCGGTGTGACGGTATTTGTCAGCATCGCGCCGTCGGAGCCGAGGTAGTACCAGTAAGCACCCGATTTGACCCATTTATTGGCCGCCATGGCGCCGGAACCGGTGAAGTAATACCATTTGCCTCCCAGCTTCAGCCACTGGCTCTGCGCCATCTTCCCGGAGCCGCCGAACCAGTACCAGACGCCGTTTATCTTCGCCCAGCTGGATTCATAGCGGGAGCCGTCGGCTTTCACATAGTACCAGTAGCCGTAATCTTTGATCCAGCAGCCCGTTTTCATGCCCCCATACTCGCCCAGATAGACATACTTTCCGTCTTTCAAACGCCAGCAGTTGACGACTGCGGCGCCGTTGTCATTCAGATAATGCCAGACATTATATATCTGCACCCATTTACTGTGCTGCATAACGCCGTTGTCGTCAAAAACGTACCGTTTTCCGTTGATCACCTGATAACCGATGATATACTGCCCGTCTTTGTAATACCAGGTCTTGTCGCCATCGGTGACAAAGCCGGAAGCGGCAGTGTCCGGATAATATTTGTCCAAAGAATCCAAAAGGATACATTCCTGCCCGAGTTCCCTGCTGAAATACTCCGCATAATCCACCAAAGGGGAATCTCCATGATAGTTCGCGGTCAGCCCCATCAGGGCAGCGTTTTTCTTTGTGAAATAAAATTTCCCCGAGCTGCCGCGCGGAACGGATAAAGAGCCTTCCTCCAGCGTGGTCAGCGTGTCCGGAAGAACGATATCCACGCTCCAGTGCAAGTCCGAAAACGCCGATTTTTCCAGCTGCTTTACACCCCATGGAATGACAACCGGGCTTTTCAGCGAGGTATTCAAACACTCCGTACCCAACACTTCCAAAGCCGGATGATAGACCGGATCGGTCTCATCTGCCGGCAAGTCAACAAGCTTTCTGTAGTCTTTGGTATACAGGGCTCCGTTATATACGGCATAGTACGGATTGGCGGCGTCCACGGCGTATTCTTTCCGCACCTGCAGAAGTCCGATCTCCGCATCTTTTCCAATCACCAGCCGGTCACATACAGGAAGAAAATCCACCTCCGTAAGACCGTCCGAAAGAATGATCGTACCCGGTGTGAGAAAACTGTCGTTTACAAATGCCTGGAAATAGCCGACACTGACAAGCTCATCCTCTTGCTGCTCCATATGGTTGTAGGATAACGGTCCTTTTCCGGAATAGGTCAGGGTATCGGTTTCCCGGTCGTATTCCCAGGCGTAGCCGTCCGCTTTTTGGCAGATGATCTTCCCGGCAAGAAGCTGAAAATAAGTATTTCCGTCACTGCCGTATGCATGGAGCGAAACGTTTTCCGGAAGGATCATGGTCTTGATCTCATCGCGGTACGCTTCCCAGGGAACCAGCCACTGCGGTGTATAATACTGCTCAGCGGGTATATAGCTTCCTTCCATCTGATGATACAGATAGGCCTTTCCATTCCACACCGAAAGATTCGTACTGCATTGCTGCCCATCCTTCAAAGCCTTCATGGTCAACGTCCCGCTTCCGCGGTCAAAGGACCAGCCCACGTCGCCGCAGGTTCCGGAATAAACAGCGGCCGCGGCTGAAACCGACTGCACCGGTATAAGGCCGGAAACACCGTTTCCTGTCAGGCTCAGGAATACCGCAGAAAGCATGACGGCACACGTCCATACCCGTTTTCCTTTTTTCATAAAATGCCCTTCTTTCTCCGTAATATTGGTTTATAGATTTACTCCGATAGGATGACGCCCATCTCATCGACCAGACAGCTTTTTCCGGAATACGGGTCGGTATAGTTGGTATCGGTCATGAGTGCGCCGTTTTCATCAAAGCAGTAGGTCAACCCGCTGCTCAGCTTATCCGTATAGCTTTCTTCAAGCGTCCACACCCCGGTGCGCATGATGCCACAGTCCATAAAGCTGTACCGGTTCCCGTCGATCTGCTGCCAACCGGTCAGAAACTTTCCGTCCGTTCCGAAGTAAAGCGACTTTCCGGCAAGGGAATACCAACCGGCGTCCGGCGGGTTCTTCTCACCTTTGCAGAGGGAAGAAATACTGATTGTTCCGAAACGTTCCCACAGAGACATAAGCGCATCCGCCAGTGCTTTTGTGTCGTTTGCAGCATAGACTTCGGCGGCATTTTCGATTGCCCTGTTTTCGGCTTCCCAGAGATAGACGCCGCTGGGATAACGATAGGTGGAGGGAGTATCAAACCGGGTCACGGTGTCCGGAATGATTTTGAGATACCCTTTGCTGCATAAGCCGCCTTCCAAAATCGTCGTGACACCCCACGGCAGGATGATCAGATCCGCCTGATTGTGAGCAAAGGCGTATGCGCCGATCGTCTGCAGCCCATCCGGGAAGGATAGTTTCTCCTTCCCGGCCGGTACGCGCAGCAGGGTTTTGCAGTCTCGGGAATAGAGTGCATCATCATAAACACACAGCGCCCGGTTTCCGTCTGACAGTTCATATGTATCGGTCACATATGCTTCACAGGACTTAACGTCTTTTCCGAGCACGATTTTCCGAATCATGACATAGCCGGGATCACAGATTCCGCTGACGCCATCGGAAAGGATAACGGTATCGACCGAATTTTTGCCTTCCAGAGATGCCCATATCGTTTCCTGCGAAACAATCCCTTTGCCGGTGAAGGTCAGTGTGTCCGTCTGTTCATCGTAGGTATACCCGATTTGGTTCTGCACAGCGGTGACTGCGGGGAAAACCGACAGTACAAGTATCAGCACCAGGGACACGAGCATCGCGGCCAATGCCCATAGGGTTCCGGTTCGTTTCATGAAGATCACCCCTTATCCTTTATAAATAATAACGGAGCAAAGGCAAAATAGTTGCGGGTCTGGAGAATAATTCACATAAATTTCATAAATATTCGAAAGAAAAAGCGGCCTGCGCAAGGACAGACCGCTTTTGCAGCGCTTGGGGTATGGTGATTTATTTGCCGAAATAAGCGGCGACTTCTTTTAAATGCTCGATGATGGGCAGGTGCTGGGGACAGACACCCTCGCACTGGCCGCAGGCGATGCAGTCGCTGGCCTTGCCGAAGGTATGGGTCAGGTTGTCGTAATATTCGCCCTGGGGCGTCCATCCCTTTTCTTTGACCTCCTGTTTGTCGGCGTTGTACAGCGAGAAGTACCGCGGGATGGCGATATGCATCGGGCAGCCTTCGGTGCAGTAGGAGCAGCCGGTGCAGGGGATCGCGATATTGGAGTTGATGATCTCGACCGCCTTTTTGATGAGAGCGTGTTCCTCATCACTGAGCGGCTGCAGGTCGGCCATATAGCCGGTGTTGTCCAGCAGCTGCTCCATATTGCTCATGCCGGAGAGCACCAGCTTGACGTTCGGCAGGCTCGCTGCAAAGCGGATAGCCCAAGACGGGATAGACATTTCGGGATGATAGCCTTTAAAGAGCGATTCCACGCTTTCGGGGACTTTCGCCAGCGTACCGCCTTTGACCGGTTCCATGACGATGACCGGCTTGCCGTGCTTGGTGGCGACTTCGTAGCATTTCCGCGACTGGACGCCGACGCTGTCCCAGTCGAGGTAGTTGAGCTGCAGCTGGACAAACTCAAATTCCGGGTGCTCGGTCAGCACCTGGTCGAGCAGCTCCGCGTGGTCATGGAAGGAAAAGCCGATGTGGCGCACAAGGCCCTGTTTCTTTTTCTCCATAATCCAGTTAAAGCAATCCAGCTCCTTATACACTTCATAGTGGCTGGTGTTGATGTCGTGCAGCAGATAATAATCAAAATAAGTGACACCGGTGTTTTCCATCTGCTGGTTGAAGATGCGGTCGCGGTCCTCTTTGGTTTTGAGGAACCCGGCGTGCAGCTTGGTGGCGAGGGTGAAGGAATCCCGCGGATGGCGGCTGACCAGCGCTTCTTTGGCTGCCTTTTCGCTGGCGAAAGCGCAGTACATCCACGCGGTGTCAAAATAGGTGAAGCCCCGTTCGATAAAGGTGTCCACCATCTTTTTCATCTGCTCCATATCGATTTTGGAAGGGTCGTTCGGATCGAGGGACGGCAGACGCATCAGCCCGAAGCCCAGTTTTTTGTCGCTCATAAATACCTCCGTTGTTATGATAGGGTTTGCTTTTTTCTTATTATACAACCTGGAGTGAACTCAAAGTCAAGGCATTTTATAAAGATTTTTCTGCGGGATTCCGGAAAATTTATCTTCCTTTTTCTATCCTGATTGACAAGCCGAATCATTTCGACTAAAATGGACATAGGAAACCGTCCGGCTTTTCAGGGCGGATATTGGGAAGCGCACCGCACTGGGCAGCGTTTCCGTGAAAGGATTGGATAAATGTATGGTAGACGTAGCGGTAATCGGCGCCGGTGTTGTCGGCGCGCTGATCGCGCGGGAACTGTCCCGGTATCAGTTGTCGGTGCTTCTGCTGGAAAAGGCGGACGACGTGGCTATGGGCACTTCCAAGGCCAACTCTGCGATTGTCCACGCGGGCTTTGACTGTGTACCCGGTAGTTTGATGGCGAAGCTGAACGTGGACGGCAACCGGATGATGGAAAAGGTGACGGAGGAGCTGTCCGTCCCCTTTAAGCGCAACGGTTCGCTGGTTTTGGCATTTGATGAACAGGATAACGAAACCTTAAAGACCCTGCTGGACAGAGGTATCAAAAACGGCGTCCCCGGGGTCAGAATCATCTCCGGAGACGAGGCGCGGGAAATGGAGCCGAGGCTGTCGGAGGCGGTCACGGCGGCGCTCTATGCGCCCACCGGCGGCATCGTCTGCCCTTATGAGCTGACCATCGCCGCGGCAGGAAACGCCATGGACAACGGCGCAGAGCTGAAAACCGGCTTTACCCTCACCGGCGCTTCCTATGAAAACGGCGTCTGGACGCTCACGAGCGCCGAGGGCGAGCAGGTGCAGGCGCGCTTTGTCGTCAACGCGGCAGGGCTGATGAGCGATACCGTCGCCGCGCTTTTTGGCGACACGGATTATCAGATTCAGCCCAGACGGGGCGAATATATGCTCCTCGACCGCGACCAGGGCAAAACCGTTTCCCATACGATCTTCCAGTGCCCCACGAAGATGGGCAAGGGCATCCTCGTCACCCCGACGGTGGACGGAAACCTGCTGCTCGGGCCGACCTCCGAGAACCAGGAGAGCAAAGAGGACGTCGCGACGACCGCAGAGGGCCTGCGCACCGTTGCGCAGCTGGCGGCAAAATCGGTGCCGTCGGTCAATACCCGCGCGGTTATCACCAGCTTTACCGGCCTGCGCTCCTGCAGCGCCGGGCATGACTTCATTATCGAGCCTTCCGCTCATTCCGAGCATGTGCTCCATCTGACCGGCATCGAATCTCCCGGCCTTTCTTCCGCGCCCGCGATTGCGCAGTACGCGGTGGAAAAGCTCGGAGAAATGGGACTGGAACTCGCGCCGAAAGCGGATTTCGACCCCATCCGCAAGCCGATCCCGAAATTCCGGGAGATGAACGAAGAAGAGCGCCGGAAACTGATTGAAGAGGATTCGCGCTTTGGCCAGATCATCTGCCGCTGCGAGACGGTCACCGAGGGCGAGATTGTCCGCGCTCTTCATCAGAATCCGCCTGCCCACGACCTCGACGGCGTGAAACGGCGCACCCGTACCGGCATGGGACGGTGCAGCGGTGGTTTCTGCACGCCCCAGGCGGTGGAGATTATCGCAAGAGAACTGGGCATCCCGGTTGAAGCGGTTACCAAATGCGGCGGCAGCTCCAAGCTGCTGTTTGGAAAGACGAAAGAAGGTGGACGGGATGAATGAACGGATGGAAAGAGACCTTGTCATTATCGGCGGCGGTCCGGCCGGTCTTGCTGCGGCAGTCGCGGCAGCGGAAAACGGCATTGACCCGTCGGATATCCTGATTCTGGAACGGGAACCGGAGCTGGGCGGCATCCTGCTGCAGTGCATCCACAACGGTTTCGGCATCCATCGCTTCGGCGAAGAACTGAGCGGGCCGGAATACGCGGCGCGCTTTGCGAAAAGGGTGGAGGAGCTAAACATCCCGTCGATGCTCTCGACGATGGTGCTGACCTTGGAGCAGGGTGAAAACGGCCGAAAAGAGATCACGGCGGTCAGCTCTGCAAACGGCCTGACGGAGATTTCCGCAAAGGCAGTTGTCCTGGCGATGGGCTGCCGGGAGAGAAACCGCGGCGCCCTGAACATCCCGGGCACCCGTCCGGCTGGTATCTACACCGCCGGTGCGGCGCAGAAATTCGTCAATATCAAGGGCTATATGCCCGGCAAAAAGGTCGTTATCCTCGGCAGCGGCGATATCGGCCTGATCATGGCCAGAAGAATGACCCTCGAGGGCGCGAAGGTGCAGGCGGTGGCCGAGCTGCTGCCTTATTCCGGCGGCCTTTCCCGCAATATCCAGCAGTGCCTGCGGGACTTTGATATCCCGCTGCTCCTTTCCCACACGATCACGAAGGTCCACGGCAAGGAACGGGTCGAGGGCGTCACGATCTCCGAGGTCGATGAACGCCGCAATCCGATTCCCGGAACTGAGCAGTTTATCGAGTGCGATACGATTCTGCTCTCCTGCGGCCTGATTCCGGAAAACGAGCTGACCAGACAGGCCGGTATTGCGCTTGACCCCGTGACCGGCGGCGCTGCCGTCAGCGAGAGCCGCGAGACCGGTATGGCAGGGGTATTTGCGGCCGGAAACGTCCTCCATGTCCATGACCTGGTCGACTTCGTTTCCGAGGAAGCGGAGATGGCCGGCAAGAGCGCTGCCCGCTGGCTGAAAGGCGAGACGGCGGAAGCAGAGCTGCAGATGCCGGTGCGTCCGGAAGGCGTCATCCGGTATGTGGTGCCGCAGACCCTCTCCCTCCCGCAGAAGGAGGACGTCCGGCTGTTCTTCCGGGTCGGACAGGTCGTAGAGAAGGTCAATATCATTGTCAGCTGCGGCGATAAACAGCTGTATAAAGGCGCAAAACAGAAAGTGCTGCCCGGTGAGATGGAGTCGGTGACGGTGAAGGCGTCGGCACTTGAGGGCCTGACGGGCGAGCAGATTACCGTGAAGCTGGAGAAGAGGTGAGCAGAATGGCGGAAACAGTAAAGGAAATGACCTGTATCGTCTGCCCGATGGGATGCCCGCTGAAGGTGACGATGAACGGGGACGAGATCGTGGACGTGACGGGCAACACCTGCCCGCGCGGCAAAAAGTACGCGATCACCGAGGTGACTGCGCCAAGAAGAGTCCTTACCTCTACCGTCAGGGTCGAGGGCGGCCATCTGCCGCTGTGCCCGGTGCGCACAAGAGGCGATATCCCCAAAGGGCTGCTTTTTGACGCGATGCAAGAGGTAAACGCGCTTATAATCAAAGCGCCGGTCGCAATCGGGGATGTGCTGATACCCGATATCTGCGGGACAGGCGTGCCGCTGGTGGCGTGCAGAAATATCCATAAGGTGTAAGAAAAACCAAAAGGCAGCGGTTTTGTTGACCACTGCCTTTTGTTATTACAGAGTTTCCTTAGAATACGACGACCAGCAGCATTTTAAATTGCTCCTGACCATATACGGCATGCGGATGTCCGGCCGGCATTACAATCGATTCGCCTTCATGCAGCAGGTACTCGGTGTCGTCGATCGTGATTCTGCCGGTGCCGTCCAAGCAGGTGACAAAGGCGTCTCCTCCGGAAGCGTGGGTGCTGATCTCCTCGCCCTTGTCGAAAGAAAAGAGTGTGACACTGACAGCACCGTTTTGGGCGAGCGTTTTGCTGACAACCTGCCCTTCCTGATAAGAAATCTGTTCTTTGAGGGTTAAAACTTCTGCTTTGCGGATATTTTTCATGATTTCAGGCATAAATATGGCTCCTTTCACATCTTTTGCTATTATTGTAGCATTTACTGAATAGTATGTCCAGTTTTTCTGTAATTCTCAGTAGGAGTATTTTTTTCAAAAAAGCTTGACAAATGGAAGCCCCCATGATATAATAGTCAAGCTGAAACAAGCAAAGATGTTGGCGGCGAATTCGGGGCGTAGCTCAGTTTGGTAGAGTGCTTGGTTTGGGACCAAGATGCCGCAGGTTCGAGTCCTGTCGCCCCGACCATTAAGTTTTGCTGGTGTAGCTCAGTTGGTAGAGCAGCTGATTTGTAATCAGCAGGTCGGGGGTTCGAGTCCGTCCACCAGCTCCAATTTCATATGGACGAGTTCCCGAGTGGCCAAAGGGGGCAGACTGTAAATCTGTTGCGTAAGCTTCGATGGTCCGAATCCATCCTCGTCCACCAAAAAGGTCCTTGGCGTATGCCAAGGACCTTTTTCTGTTGCCGTTAATAAAACGGCAACGGTGGACGAGGATGGATTCGGAGGGAGCGTAGCGCGCTTTCTGCGAAAGTGCGCTGAAAAACGTGCCGGCGGCACGTTTTTAGCGACCTGGACTTACACCAAGCTGTCGACCAGCACGACGCTACCCAAGCGAGGTATAAAAACTTTAGCGGCGGCCTGTGGCCGTCGCCCATCGCAGATAAAGTCGAAACTTGTTTTCGCCCTCTCCGGCCTACGGCCACCTCTCCCATAGGGAGAGGCCTTGGCAATATCAGGGTAGATACATAAGTTTCTGTTTTTTTCGTTTCTTCATGTACCAATAATTAGACGGGTC
>CAMAJC010000034.1 GCA_945835425.1 uncultured Clostridia bacterium | reverse complement strand
CTGCTTCTCGGGCTGAAAAGGCCGGACGGCGGCTCCTACACCCTGCTGGGAGAGACTGCGCCGGACGATACGGCCTCGGCTCTTCTGCGGCAGAAGATCGGCGTCGTGCTGGACATCCCGGGATTCCCGTCGGCCATGCGCCGGGACGAGATCGGCAGGCTCCTCGCACCGGCGTTTCCGAATTGGGACGGGGAACTGTACAGAAAATACTGCGCGGACTTTAAGCTGCCGGAAAAGACCAAGTTTGCCGATTATTCCCGCGGCATGAAGATGAAGCTGTCCATCGCGGCGGCGCTGGCCCATCACCCGCAGCTCTTGATTCTCGACGAGCCGACCGGCGGCCTGGACCCGGTCATGCGGGACGAAATCCTCGACATCTTCTACGACTTTATGGGCGACCCCGGCCACTCGATCCTTGTCTCCTCCCATATCCTGACCGACCTCGAAAAGATATGCGACTACATCGCCTTTCTGCATGAAGGAAAACTCCTGCTGCTGGGCGAAAAGGACGAGCTGAAGGAGCGCTTCTCTCTGGTCAGGGGCACGCCGGAGGAGATCGCCGCCCTGCCGAAGGACGCGGTCATGGGCATACGCAAAACCGGCAGCGTCCAGGAAGCGCTGGCTCTGCGGGAGAAATGCGGCGGGATGGGGGAACCGGTCTCGCTGGAAGACATCATGGTTTATCTGCTGCGGTACGCAGTCTGAAAGGGTGGTCTGTATGAAAAAAATCTGGAGCCTGACGAAAAACGACCTCTTTGCCCTCTGGCGGACGAATAAGACGCTGTTCATTTTGCTGCCGATCTACGGCATCGGCTACGCGGTTGCCGGAAGCGAGATATCTTTTTTGAGCGTGCTGTCGGTCGTCCTCGGCGGCATGATCGCCTACAACTCGATCGCCTACGATGAGAGAAGCGGCTGGAACCGGTTCGTCCTCACGACCGCTTACAGCCGGAAGGACTATGTGCTGGGCAAATACCTGCTGGCTCTGACCGGCGTCCTCGGCGGCACGGCAATCCTTCTGTTGTCCGATACCGCCGCCGTGGCGATGGGAAGGGTCGCGCCGGAAGACCGGCTGCTGAGCGGCGTGCCCGCCATCGTCGTCTCGACCCTGCTGCTGATCAGTCTCGCCCTGCCGCTTTCCTTTAAATACGGCATCGAAAAGGCGCGTATCCTCAGCTACCTGATGATCGGCCTGCTCTGCGGCAGCGCGGGGCTGCTGACCGTCTTCACCCGCGAACAGGTATTCTCCCTGGACATGATTCTGGTCAATACCTTCCTGCCGATGCTGGGCGCCGCGGCGTTTATCCTCTCCGCTTTTCTTTCTGTTCATATTTATTCCCGCAAGGCACTCTGATGCGCAGAAAAAAAATCGGAAAAAAGGTCGTTTTTCGCTGCAAAATCCCTTGTATAATCCTTTCGGATGCAGTATAATATAGCTATACTGCCCAGTGCTATCCAAAGATCGGCAGAGTAAAGAGAAGGAAGGATGAAGAGAAATGTACGATAAGACGATGACCTTTTCGGTGAATGACGATAAGGAACGGGAGATGCGGGAAACGCTGCTCACCGTTTACAGCGCACTGAAAGAGAAGGGGTATAATCCTGTCAGCCAGATCGTTGGTTATATCCTTTCCGAAGACCCCACCTACATCACCACCCACCACAACGCCCGCAGCCTGATCCGCCGCATCGACCGCGACGAGCTGCTCCAGGCGATGGTCAAGTATTACTTAAGAGACGGAGACTGAGCCGTCGGTTTGTTGACAGAAAAGGCCGTTTGCAAAGCAGGCGGCCCTGGCTTGTAGATAGAGTCTATAAGAATCAAACGTAACAATCATTTGCTTGTAGCGGCGGTCTGCGACCGCCACCAAATCTGTACAAATTCACAGATTGTTTAATCGTTACGCATGAGAAACCGGGCGTTTAGCCGATGCTGGTGGCGACCGCAGGTCGCCGCTACAACTACAAATCATCAATAGATAACTTTGAGGCCGTTTGCAAAGCAGGCGGCCCTTGTTTTTTATCGGAGGAATGGATATGGAACTGAGAAAAGTCACATCGGAAAACCTGTTTTCGATTGTGAAGCTGACCGTAAATGAATCCCAGCAAAACTTTGTCGCGTCCAACACCGAAAGTATTCTGGAGGCCTATGTGACGGTTACGGCCGGGAACGTTGCCCTGCCTTTCGGGCTGTACGAGGATGGGAAGCTGGTCGGGTTTATCATGTTCGGCTACGGCGGCATCGGCGAGGAGGACGAACCGAAGATCTGCGAGGGCAACTACTGCATCTGGCGGCTGATGATCGATGGGCGCTTCCAGGGACGGGGCCTGGGCAAAAAGGCGATGGAAGCGGCGCTTTCTTATATCCGCACCTGGCCCTGCGGGAAAGCGGAATACTGCTGGCTGTCCTATGAACCGGAAAACACCGCTGCCGCTGGCCTTTACCGCTCCTTCGGCTTTGTCGAAAACGGCGAGATGGACGGCGATGAGATCGTCGCGGTTTTGAAATTGTGAGGGCGTTCTTTGCATAAACGGGAACGCTTCTTACCGGGAAAGCACATTCCTGTTTTATCGCGCAACCACCCGGGTGTCATTCTGAGCCGAAAGGCAGATGTCCGCAGGACATCGAGAATCACATGCGCTGCCGACACGGTACAATTCCTGCTACAGGGTACACGGTCGAAAACCTGATGGCGCGTGGATTCTTCACTACGTTCAGAATGACACGTTAGGGAAGAAGGTGCGAAACGGTAGGGTTCTGCGTTTCCGGAAACCGTTTCCGTTATGCGTACATGGTTCCCTGATACGGTAGGGCTCCAATGTCCTGCGGACATTACGACCCTCATCCAGCCGGGTTTATACCGCAAACCAATGATTGTGGCGTATCTGCCCGTGTATTTGCATATTTATTTTCCGTCCCGTATGCAGATTCCATGCCGGGTACATCTGCCGGATGGTTTGTGAGGAATCGCGGCGGGATGAGGGCATCCCGCCCTACCGATTATCATAGGCGGACAGCGAAAAACGAAGGACATCCCGATCATCATATTCTTCACCGCCGCCAACAGAATAACAGTAGGGCTGGATGCCCTCATCCAGCCGGGTTTATACCGCAAACCAATGATTGTGGCGTATCTGCCCGTGTATTTGCATATTTATTTTCCGTCCCGTATGCAGATTCCATGCCGGGTACATCTGCCGGATGGTTTGTGAGGAATCGCGGCGGGATGAGGGCATCCCGCCCTACCGATTATCATAGGCGGACAGCGAAAAACGAAGGACATCCCGATCATCATATTCTTCACCGCCGCCAACAGAATAACAGTAGGGCTGGATGCCCTCATCCAGCCGGGTTTGTATCGCGAACCAACGGTTACGGGGTATCTGCCCGCGTATTTGCATATTTCTTTCCCGTCCCGTATGCAGATTCCATTTTCAGGGACAACCAAAAACCGCCTGCCCAAAAGCAGACGGTCTTTTTGTTGTCTGTCAGATATGCATCCGCCTTGAAAGCTCAGCCAGAAAGGTCTTTCCTTTAAATACGAGCAGCGCCGCAGCCATTAAAAACGCCGCGACCGCGCAGATAACCGACGGAATCGGAATCCGCACGACGTCGAGAATCATCAGCAGAAAGGGCAAAAGGCTGTAGAGGGTGACGATACTGAGGTGAATCATATACTCGCTGTCCTCGGCGTGGAGGACGCGGGAAAGGACAAATATGCCCAGCAGGGTCACGAGACAGCAGATCGGCAGGACAAAATCCACCGACCATCCTCTCCAGCCGGTACACCGGTCCCAGATAAACCCGAGAATCGTGATGAGCAGCAGCAGGCAGGTCATGTCTTTGAAGATCCTGCCTCTGAAGGTCAGCGCTACAACCATCGTGATCCAGCCGCTGATGATACCGGCGACGGCAAAGTAAATCCACGGCTGCCCTCGGGTGAAGGAAAACTCGACCACCAGGCAGACCGCAATGGAGACGATCGCCAAAAAATTCAGAATCTTTTTGAGCAGTCCGCGGTCATATTTCGGCGCCGGCTGCTGCGGAAAAGCTTCCAGCAGCGGCTCCGGCGTGCCGGTCAGCTCGCCCTGACAGAGCGGGCAGCAGCGCTTATAGCCGTTGACCGTGACGCCGCAGTTTTTACAGCTTTGCATCCGGGTTTCCCTCCTCCGGTTCAGGATAAAAATCGTTGCAGCGGATTTCCACCGGGATGCCCGCCTGAGAGAGCCTGCGGAAGAAGTTCCGCTGGATATCGGTGCTGTCGAAAGCGGAGGTGAAGCCGAGCGACAGGTTGCCGCCGCAGGAAACGATGGTCAGCTGCAGCTTTAAGGTGCTCGCAAAGGCGCTGAATAGTTTCACATAGGGCATCATTTCCGCGGGCATCTGCGCCTTGCCGACGTTAGAGATAACCGCCGTCTCCGACTTGTCGCTGATGAGCTTGGCACAGCGCAGCACGAGGTTTTTAAAGGGGAGAGGTGCCAGCTGCGCCGCGAGATTATGCTCCAGCGCCGCCAGCTTGTTCATCCGCACTTCCAGTTTTTCGCGGGTCAGTTCTTCCTTGAAGCTCTGGTCGATGGCGGCGATGATGTCGCCGAACTTGCCGCTGCGCTCGGAGAAGTTATAGGAGACGTCGATCATGCCGAAGAAGTTCCGCGCCGTCTCCGACGGGAAATAAGGGCGGAGGTTGACCGGCACGCCCAGGACGATCGGACGCTTGTCCGCCGAGACCGGCATTTCGCTGCGCAGCGCCTCGATAAACACCGCCGTCAGGTAAACGGTCATCGTCGTCCCGAAGCTGTGGGCCGCGTCCAGCACCGCCCTCACCGGCACAACGCCCTCCATGACCTGCAGTCCGTCCCGTTCCGACCTCTCCAGCCGGATGTTCCAGGCAGGAGGGCCGCTCTTTTTCTTTGCCGGCGCGTGCACCCGCTTATAATACTTGCGGAAGGAGTCGGACGAGCGGGAAGCAGCCGACCCGTCGTCCGGCAGCACCGGCGGCGTTTCACCGAAAACGTCCGGATGGGCCAGCAGCAGATAATGATAAACAATCGTTTTCAGAAAGCTGACCGCGCCGGTTCCGTCGGTCAGGACATGGAACATCTCCAGGTTGATCCGCGTCTTGTAGTAGCTCACCTCAAAGAGGAGGCTGCGTCTGCTGCCGTCGTACAGTGCGCCGCAGACCGGCCTCGATTCCGGCACCACCTTCGGCCGCAGGTCGGTCTCCTCGAGGTAATACCAGAACGCGCCGCTCTTCATGACCACCAGATAGGAGGGAAACTTGGCGACCGCCTTGTCCACCGCCTGCTGCAGCAGAGCCGGGTCGATCTCCTCGGTCAGGGTGCAGGAGAAACGGAAAACACAGGTGTTGGTGCCCATGTTGCTGGATGGAAAAATCTTTGCGGCGTTGTCCAGCCGCGACCAGCTGCGCTTTGGATGGGGTGTATTTTTATTTTTATTCTTCCTGTTTTTCATCGGCCTCTTCCGCGTCCTCCTTTCCATGTTCAATCCGGATTCGTGTGTTGACGATGCGCGGCGTTTCACTGCGGATGCTCACCTGATCGGTCTCCTGCAAAAACTCCCGCATCAGTGCGCACGCACATTCAAATTCCGGCGACTGCACCCGGGAGATAAACCCGTGCAGCGCACCCGACAGCCGGTAGATGGTGACATTGCTGCCGCCGTCGGCCAGTGCCCGTCCGTAGGCTTCGCCCTCATCCCGCAGCGGGTCCAGCTCGGCGGTGAGTATGAGGGTGTCCGGCTGCCCCCGCAGGTCCTTTTCCAGGAGCGGTGCGGCGTATGGGTCGTACCAGTCGTCCGGCGAGAGGTAGAGCTCCCAGTATTCGCACAGCCGCTTGGAGGTGAGGATATAGTCCTGCCCGTTTTCCCGGATGGAGTCAAAGGGCGAGGTCTCGGGGGAATGGTCGTTGTAGGTGGCCGGGTAGAGGAGAATCTGCCGCCGCACCGAAAAGGCGCCCCGGTCTCTGCCCATGATCGAGACAGCCGCCGCGAGGTTCCCGCCTGCCGAGTCGCCGACGAGGACAATGTCCTCCGGCATATGCCCGAAGGTATAAATCCGCTCAAAAATCTCTCTGGTCGCCGCAAAGCAGTCCTCCAGCCCGGTCGGGAACCGGTGTTCCGGTGCTAGCCCGTACTCGACCGAGATGACCTTTGCGCCCAGCGCGTCTGCCAGATTTTCGCAGACATGATGATAAGAATCCACCGATTCGGTCACCCAGCCGCCGCCGTGGAAAAAGAGCAGCAGCCGGTTGCCTTCCTCCTTTTCGGGGGTATAGAGCCGCGCGCGGACCTTCCGCCCGTAGTTTATCAGCTCCATATCGGTCATATGGTAAAAAGGCCGCATCAGCGGGGACTTTAAATCCATCATCGCCCGCTGCAGCTTATAGACACGCTCCATGCTGGGAATGTCCAGCATCCGCGAAGCCAGCCGCAGTGCGGAGGATTCCGGCGCCGTCATCGGTTTTGGGAGAAGTGTAATTTCGTCAGACATGAAGCCCTCCAGAGTGTTTTAATGAAAAATGAAGAATGAATAATGAAGAATGAATAATTATGGTGTCCGGCGGTTCGCCGGACGATTGAATGGGTGGTGCGTCTCCGGGAAAATAGCTATTATCTAATCGTTCTTATCTATTATTTATTATCTTTATATTCTCTATTATCTTTATACTCTCCCGGCGGTGCATCCATGCGAAACCCACTCTGCTGCGATACTTATACATATATTTTACCATACTTTCTGCGGGAAAAAGTCACCAGATTATGAACGAAGTTTTCGTAAGAAATGAACAGGAATGTACAAAATTATGGTTCCCGGTACCGTTTGCCCTGCCAGCTGTCCCGGCGGTACAGTTCCTCATCGATGCTGTTCATGACGACAAACTTCTTGCGGCTCCACTGGGGTGCTATCAGTTCGTCGGCCATCCCGTCCCCTGTGACCCGCTGCACGACCGTCTCCGGCGGCAGCAGCTCCAGCTGGTCGCAGACGATATCCACATATTCCGGCAGGGTCAGCGTCTCAAATTCCCCGGCTCTGTACTGCTGTGCCATCTTCGTCCCTTTGAGGATATGGAGGAGATGCAGCTTGACGCACCAGGGCTTCAGCCTTGCGACCTGCCGCACCGTTTCCAGCATCATCTCTTTGTCTTCCCCCGGCAGTCCGTTGATGAGGTGGATGCAGACGGGGATGCCGGCGTCGGTGAGTTTATGGTAGCCTGCGAGGAACTCCGCAGTCGTATGGCCGCGGTTGATTCTTACGGCGGTCTCATCGTGGAAGGTCTGTAACCCCAGCTCGACCATCAGGTCGGTCCGTCCGGCCAGCTCCCGGAGGTATTCGCATACCTCGTTCGGCAGAGCGTCGGCTCTTGTCGCGATGGCCAGTCCCACGACGCCCGGCTGGGAGAGAACGGCCTCATATTTTTCCCGCAGCTCCTGTACCGGCGCATAAGTATTGGTGTTCGCCTGAAAATAGGGGATATACATCCGCGCGTCCGGCCATTTTTTATGCAGCGTCTCCTGCACCGTCTGATACTGGGCCAGCAGGCTGTCGGGCGTTTGGCGGGCAAAGGCGTAACTGCAGTAGGTACAGCCGCCCTTTCCTCTGGTGCCGTCGATATTGGGGCAGGAAAAGCCCGCGTCCAGGGAGATTTTGAACACCTTGCCGCCGTACCGCTGCCGGAGGTAGTAGTCCCAGGTATAGTAGCGCTTGTTGGAATCGGAATAGGGAAACGGGTTGCGGTCGCGTTGGGGCTGCTTTTTGCCCATCTGCATCATCACCTTTGTATAGTCTGCTGTAAGGACAGGGAAATTTTGGCAGTAACTTTTAGACTGGGATTTTCGTATCTGCCTATTGCCCCTGACCGAAAAGATTGGTATAATAATAGTATAAACGAAACTGCGGGAAAATAAAAGAAATTTCCTGCAACTTTTTCTGTTTATTTCCCGTCATATTGATACAGCCGCCGCAAACCGGCAAGGCTTTTGACTTTACACCGAATGGTTTTATATATAAACTTCCGCTCATGCAGCAATGCTTACAGACACCCAAAGGACAGAGAGACAGAATGGCAAAAGACAACAAGATTATTATCACCCATGTGGAAAATATCACCTTCGAGGATGAGCAGCCGGAAAAGGAGCCTGCCTTTTCCTATGTTCCTGCCGGGCCGCAGAAAGGCGGTCATAACAAAAAAAGGCTTTCGCCCCGGTTTTTGATGCTGATCATGGCCATGCTTCTGGCCCTGGGGACAGGTGCGCTGATCTACACCCTCACGAGCCGGGATGCGGGCGCCTGCGGCGTCACCGGCAGCAGCCACGACCTGAGCGCCGCGTATTCCTCCGAAAGCAGCGTACAAGAGAGCGCCGTTTCCAGCCCGTCCCATGAACCTGAACCGGAATCGGCAGTGGAGACCGTTTCCGAGCCGGACGAGACGCCGGTTTACGATGTGCTCACACCGCCTGATGATTATGATTATGCACGCCCGGTTCCCGAAGCGGCGGTACAGGACGAGCAGTGGTTTGACGACGCAGTCTTTGTGGGCAATTCCCGCACGCAAGGGCTTTTGCTTTACACCGGCCTGACGGCGGCTTCTTATGCGGACGTCGGCCTGACGGTTGAGACGGCCTTTACCTCGGCCGGGTTTAATGACCCTGCGCCGGAACCGGACGCGGAGGAAAGCGGGGCAGCTGCGCCCGAAAAGGTGACGGCGGCCCAGGCGCTGGAAAGGGATCAGTACCGGAAGGTCTACCTGATGTTCGGCATCAACGAGCTGGGCTGGTCGAGTGAGGACGTTTTCTTTGACAAATACGGCTCCCTCATCGACACCATCCGCTCCTCCCATCCCGACGCCCAGATTTATGTGCAGTCCATCCTCCCGGTCAGCGCCGACAAGCAGAAGGAAACCGCTTACCTGAACAACGGCAGGATCGAAGCGTTCAACGTCCGTCTGCAGCAGCTGGCGGAAGAAAAGGAAGTCTTTTATCTGGATGTGGCGTCCGTCTTCCGGGACGAGAACGGCGCTTTGCCGGCAGACCTCAGTAACGACGGGGTGCACCTGAAAAAGGACGGGTGCCTTGCCTGGAAGGATTACCTGCTGCGCCACTGCGTCACCTCGGAGCAGCCGTCGGAGGGCGCGTCCGGCCAGAAATACGCCGGAATTTCAGTCCCGCACGTTTCCTCCAACCCGTGAGCCTGACCTCTATTTTAGGGAAGCTCTGATTTAATCGGTTTTCCTCTTTTTCGGAGATGTGTCCAAGAGGTTCCTTAGATTTTGTCGAAAAAACCTTAAATTTTGTTTAATCCCTTGTACTTTTTCCAATATCTGCTATACTAAAAGCAAGGAAAATTCCGGTTGAAACGGCTCTGTTCCGGGTCGGTCTATCCGGCAGTTTTCAAGAAATGTGCGGCAGTTCCGGCAGGGAAAGGTATGCCCGTCCGGTGCGAACCGCGCAGACAGAAAGGGAGAAATGTATATGACACTGCAATACGCATCCGAATACCGTGCGGCGGCCCGCAATATGCTGCGGGGACGCTGGGGTATGGCGGTGCTGGTCGGCCTGGTGGCGGCGCTTCTGGGCGGCACCGGCAGCAATTCCTTCAACATCACCTACAAGTTTAACGGCGGTTCCGGCAATACGAGCTTTGTCGATCAGTATACAAATTACGGCAGTTTCCTCGAAAGCGCCTGGTTCCATATGGTCTCGGCGGTGGTGCTGGCCGTGACGGTCATCTGCGCGGTGGTTTTCCTGATCATCGGCGGCGCAATCCGCACCGGCTACTGCAAATACAATATGAAGCTGGTCAACGGTATGCCCGCAGGCTTTTCCGACCTCTTTTCCGAGTTCGGACGGCTGGGTACCTGCCTGGTGATGCAGCTGGTCAAGACGGTGCTGATTTATATCGGCATGCTGCTCCTTGTCGTTCCCGGCGTGATTTTGACCTACGCTTATTCGATGGCGCCTTATATCCTCGCGGAACACCCGGACTACACCGGCATCCAGGCCCTCAGGGAATCCCGGATGATGATGCGCGGGCATAAATGGCGGCTGTTCTGCCTGCAGATTTCGTTCATCGGCTGGGCGATTCTCGCAGGGCTGACCTGCGGCATCGGCGTCCTCTGGCTGACCCCGTATACCGAAGCCTCGACGGCGATTTTCTATCTGGAGCTGGCGGGCGATTATTACCGCGCATAAGTAAATATGTATGAAAAAAGCGGAGTTACCGGTTTTGCACGGTTTTCCGCTTTTATTATGTTCAGTTACCTTCGCCCTCTCCGATGTTTTCGCAGAAAACGCACCTCATCCCAAAGGGAGAGGCCTTGGCAA
>CAMAJC010000033.1 GCA_945835425.1 uncultured Clostridia bacterium | reverse complement strand
GCTGACCTGCAGGTTGACTGCGTCTCCGTGCTGCATGTCTACAACGGTGACATATGGCCTTCCGATTCATTTTCTGTACAGATGAGGGCGCCGCGCTGTGTCGTATAACAGTTTTCGTCATGCGTATGGGAAGCGGATGTATCGGGAGAAGATGCGTAACAGCTGCCGGTATGCCTGTGTGCCTGAATCTCCGGCAAAGGGCAGATAAGCCGGCCGTTTTCATCGTAGCAGGAGGCATCATGCCGGTGGACCACAAAATCCGCATAGCCCTTCACCCAGTTCCCGTCTTCGTCTATCGTATAAACCGACAGCAGCGAAGGATCGATACTTCCTGCTGTACACGCCAGTTCGGTCCGTTCGGCCGCAGCCACCTGCCTGTAACAGGATTCGTCATGAATATGCTCCGTCAGACCGCACTGCACATTCTCCATCGTGATGGCCGGAAGGATCAGCGCATACACGGTGCAGAAAACGACGACCGCCGCCATACAGGTGACAATCTGATACCACCGCCTTTTCTGCCGCCGGGTGCGCGTATATTTTTCCGTATTCTGCGAAACGCTGTGCTTCATGGATCATCACCTTCCTTTCTATTCGAGTACGCCAAGTTCGGTCAGCGGCCAGACCCGAAAGACAATCTTCCCAACAATCTGTTCCTCGGACACACAGCCGACATTGGTATTGCGGGAATCCACAGAAGTTGCCCTGTGGTCGCCCATGCAGAAATAGCGATTGTCGGGCACCTGATACGGAAACGTGATGTTCGCGTCTCCCAGGGCCTTTTCCTGCAGATACGGCTCATCCAGAAGGACGCCGTCTACATACACATTCCCGTCGGCATCGATGTCGACCCATTGGCCGGGACCGGCAATGCACCGCTTGACGAGGATCTTGTTTCCCAGATAAAAGGCGACCAGGTCGCCCTGCTCAAAATCGGAGCCTTTCAGCGAAACGACAATGTCCCCTTCGGACAGCGTCGGCGTCATGGATGCCCCGTAAATCTGCAAAACCGGCATCCAGATGGTCGCCACCAGCACGGCGACAGCTGCCACAACAACCAGCGTAAAAACCGTACTGCGCAGCACCCGCTTATAGCGTTTTTTATATTTTACCCTGCCCAGTTCCGCCTGGAGCTGTTCGACCGTTGGAAGTCGGTCGGGCGTATATTCCGCACGTTTCATAGGTCCTCTTTCTTTCTGGCAGACAGGACCGCTTCCTGCAGAGCCGCCTGGCTGCTTAACAGGTTCGACGCTTTATCGATGACCTGCTTCCAGTAGTTGTCTGCTTCCACGCGCACCTTTTCCCGATAGCTCCGCGCGCGCTGCATGATCTCCTCGGATTCACGCTCAGCCTTCTCTTTCATTTCCCGGCAGACTGCGTCCTGCTCGCTGCTCATCCGTTTGATATTCTCCAGATACTGCTGTGCAGCGGCTTCGGTCGCTTCCAGCACGCCGTTTAAAAGCAGAGTCGCTTCCGCCATGGTGCCTGCTTTCTCCATCTTGATCTGCCGGTCCTGCAGCTTGCTTTCGGCCAGCGCCAATTTTTCTTTCAGAGCCTTGTTTTCTTCCATCTGCCCGATGAGCATCTGCAGCAGTTCGCTCCGGTTCAGCCGCCGCAATTCCTTATCCGTCATCCAATGCCTCCGTTATCGAACCTACCCTCCGCACATCCGTAAATTCACAAGTGCTGGGACTGATTCAGCATGACAAATTGTAGCATAATATAAAACGCATATATTTAATTAGCAGGTATATTTTGACAATTTTATACGATTTTCGTGTAGCATATGCATACCGCAAAATCAAGTACAATGTACAATTATCCAAAGAATTTTACATAAATAAGCACAAATTCTTTTACAATTTTTCTTCTGATTAAGCAGACAGCAGCATTTGTATCAGAGCATATTTTGTCTTTTTCCCAAGCCTTTCAAAATTATATTTACCCGGACATATTCTGTCCGGGCGGATATGCTAAAATAATGACAATACAAAGGAAAGGAGCAAACATATGACACATCAGCAGCTGCAGGACGCTGTTCTCGCCTGTACGCCTGCCGGGCTCTGGAAACAGGCTGTCCGGGAGACCGCGCACATTTTTACCGAAAAAGAACTCATGATGATCGCATACCAGCAGACAGACACCTTCTCCGACCGCCTCAAAGCCATCGGCCTTCTGGCAGCGCATGCATCCCCTCCGGCCGCCGCCTTTGCAGGGAAAATTGCCGCCGAACTGCGCAAAGATCTGGAAATCTTTGAACGGCCGGAGCCGGACTGCGTGTATGAGCTGTGTGTGGAAGCAGCAGGCAGCCGATGGAACACAAACTATATCTGCACTACCCTTGCCGCGGCAAAACGGATGATCGCCTATACACTGGAAAACGATTTTGAGCCGTCGGAGATCAGCGGCTATACCATTTACAAAAAAAGACTCGCGACCGAAACTTTCCCCGCAAAGGTGATTCTTCCGCCCGACGAGCCCGGGGACAAGCCGTCGGAAGAATGGGAAGAGATAGAGGTCGGCTGCTGCGAATACGCGCCGGGCGATCCTGCGCATCCGCTCGAGCCGGTTCTGCTGTCGGTGAAGCTGAACCAAAGACGGTACTATCTTTATGATGATGAAAACTACTGCATCCTCCGCGGCTCCGTCTGTCTGGACTGCGACTGTTACTGCATGGAAGGCGATATGCAGTATCCGGACATACTGAAACCGGGAGATATCGTCCGGTACCGCTACGGTGGATGTGCCTCCAACTACTTCCCGGAAGTGGAGGACGACTGCCGGTATGGGATCAACATCCTCTGGTACATTCCCAAAGAAGAAAGAAAACTGGCGGACTGTTACTATATCCTTCCGCTGGACGACGGCCTGGCAGAGGAACTGCGGGAGGTCGGTTTTGAACATCTGATCCAGCATGAGCATATCCCCGCGCCCAATATCGAAAAGGTGCTGACGGTTGAGGAACTTCCCCAGTCTTTGCAGGAAGGCGCAAGGAACTGCCTTGCCGCGTACCGGAACTATCTGGAGAAACAAAAAAATCCGTAAAATGGCAAAAGGTGGACAGAAAATGTCTACCTTTTGTGTTATAATAAAGCTGTCAAAAGGAATAACGGAGGCGGGAATATGAAACAGGATAAAGAGATGCTCGCGGAAAATGAAATAAAATCCTACCGGCTGCTCACCATCCATTCCCGGCTGATGCACGACGGCATTATCCGCAAAAAAGACATCGCACAGGAATTCGGCGTTTCGGAACGCAGTATCCAGCGGGATCTGGAGGTTCTGCGCAGCTATTATGCCGAGCAGCTTCCGCCTCAGGAACTTCTTTACGACTCCAAAAAGCGCGGTTTCCGTCTGATCAAAAACGAGCAGGAGTTTCTGACCGACAGCGAGGTGCTGGCGGTCTGCAAGATTCTGCTGGAAAGCCGGTCACTGCCCCGCGACGATATGCACCGGATCCTGGAAAAACTGGTCGACCATGCGGTCCTGGAGGAAAGCAAACCGGTCATCAAGGATCTGCTGGCCAACGAAAAGTTCCACTATATTCCGCCTCATCACAATAAGCACATTCTCCCTGACATCTGGGCGCTGGGACAGGCGGTGCGGCAGCAGCGGATCATCGAAGTCCTCTACAAAAAGCCCACCAAAGAGCAGCCTGTCGCCCGAAAACTGAAACCGGTCGGCCTGATGTTTTCCGGCTTCTACTTTTATCTGACTGCCTTTCAGATCAGAGAGGACGAAGAGACGCAGGAAAGCTGCCCGGCCAATACCGACACCTGCTCCCCCATCATCTACCGCGTCGACCGCATCGAAAAGCTGACTGTCACAGACGAGCACTTCCGCATCCCCTACAAAGACCGCTTTGAGGAGGGGCAGTTCAGAAAACGGGTGCAGTTCATGCAGGGCGGAAAGCTGCAAAAGGTCAAATTCCGCTTCAAAGGTCCGGCGATCGATACGGTGCTCGACCGGTTGCCGACCGCGCAGATCCTTTCCCACGATGAAAACGGTTATATCATATCCGCCGAGGTCTTCGGCAGAGGGATTGATATCTGGCTCAGAGGGAGAGGCGATGAGGTGGAGCTTTTGGAGGACGAATGCAACAGGCCGCGCTAAAACTGCCACTCATTCCCTGTAAGCATAAACCGCGACATAAACCGGAGGTTGATACTATGACATATACTGCTTATATTTTCGTCGGAGATATATATACACCGAAAGCGCTGGAAAAAGCGCTGTATAATATGGAAAGGACTTATTTTGATTACAATCGAAAACAGAATAAACAAGGCGATCGTATATGCAGATGCCCTTGATTCCGGGGCAGAAGGGCTGATCCGCGCCCTGTGCGGAAGTATCGTTTCGGAAGGGAGCGTTATCCGCATCATGCCGGATGTTCACGCGGGGAAAGGCTGTGCCGTGGGCACGACGATGACCATCGGCACCCGCGTTTCGCCCGGCCTTGTGGGCGCAGACATCGGCTGCGGGATGGAAGTGTTTAAAGTGTCCGGCAGACGGCTGGAAATGCAAAAGCTGGACAAACTGATCCGGGAAAAGATCCCTGCCGGATCCCATATCCGCACAAAGGAACACCGCTTTGCAGAGCAGGCCGAAATCCATAAGCTTCTCTGCCTGCGGCATATCCGGCAGGATAAAGCGTACCGCAGCATCGGCACCCTCGGAGGCGGCAACCATTTTATTGAGCTGGACCGTGGAGAGGACGGCGCATATTGGCTGATTATCCATTCCGGCAGCCGGCATCTTGGCGTGGAGACTGCCGCCTTTTATCAGGATGCGGCGTATAAACAGTGCCCGGCCGGGACGCCTTATCCGCTGGCATGGGCAGAAGGTGCGCTTCTGGATGCTTATCTGCACGACATGAAGATCGTGCAGAAGTTTGCCGCCCTCAACCGCAGAGCCATCGCCGACGAGATCATCCGCGGCATGAAGCTGGATGTGCTGGACAGCTTCGGCACTGTCCACAACTATATCGACCTGGACGCGATGATTCTGCGGAAAGGCGCCGTCTCCGCAAAAGAGGGCGAACGGCTGATCATACCGATGAATATGCGGGATGGCTGCCTGCTCTGCAGAGGAAAGGGCAACCCCGAATGGAACTTTTCCGCTCCGCACGGTGCCGGACGGCTGCTCAGCCGCGCAGAAGCAAGAGAGTCTTTCACCCTCTCCCGATATAAAAAGGAGATGCAGGGCATCTATTCGACCTCGGTGGGCAGAAACACGCTGGACGAAAGCCCGATGGCCTATAAGCCGATGGAGGCGATCCTTTCGCAGATCGGGCCGACTGTCGAGGTCCTTGAGCAGCTTCGCCCCATCTATAACTTTAAGGCAGGTGACAAGGAATGATCTATCAGATCAGCTCCGGTCAGGGGCCTGCCGAATGTGAACTGGGGGTCGCAAAATTTCTGGACTATCTGAACAGCAACTACCGCCTTACGGTGCTGGAAACATCCACAGGGTATTATGCCGGCACCTACCGCTCCGTCCGTTTCGGGACCGATGCCGACCTTTCGGCGCTCATCGGCCCGATACAGTGGATCTGCCGCAGCCCTTACCGGCCCGAACATAAGCGAAAAAACTGGTTCATCCAGCTCAACCGCTGCGAACATGCACAGCTTACCGGTTTTGATGCGGAACAGATCGTGTTCGAGACATTCCGCAGCAGCGGCAAGGGCGGACAGAATGTCAACAAGGTGGAAACGGCTGTCCGCGCGACCTATCTTCCGACCGGACAGTCGGTCGTCTGTATGGAAGAACGCAGCCAATATGCCAATAAGCAAAAGGCCATCGCCCGGCTGAAAATGCAGCTGCAGCAGGAAAACCGGACGAGGCTGGCCAGAGAAAAAGACGGCAACTGGCGGCACCATACCCGTCTGGAACGGGGCAATGCAGGCGCCGTCTTTATCGGGGAAAATTTCCGAAGAAAACCCTGAGCCGGTCATATAGTCCTGTATCCGTCTCCGCAGAGAACGAAAGGAGCCGTGACGAAATGCCTATTTCGTCGCGGCTCCTTTCGCTTCATAAACCCTATGCTGGAAAAGCTCTGAATAAATGCTTATTTTCCGCTCTTCGGAGCCGTCTGCCAATACACAGACGGCGGGGAAAAGCCTTTCATCAGAAATTCCAAAAAAAGCAGCGTCTTCTGCCGTGAAACTCACAGTAGAAGACGCTGCCGCGTCATAAAAATCAACTTTACCGCTCAAAATTCCATGCACCCGCACCAACCTGCCGGGGTGCATCGCCCGGCAGACGGATTTCCGCCGTACAGTTGGACGGAATGACAATCTCATATACCGTTTTGCCGTCTTTCCGCCGCCATCCGCTTTCCACCCGGCCATAAACGCTTTCATAGCCCGCTTTGGCATGGGTAAAATGTCCGCCGGGACGCGGCGCAATGACAAAATGGTTTTCACCATCTGTCCGGATGCCGCACATCGTCCCAAACAACCACGCGCAGACTGCGCCCTTGGAATAGTGGTTTAAAGAAGCGATGCCGCCCTGAGCCTGCGTCCCTTCCCAGGACTCCCAGACGGTGGTGGCGCCGTTTTTGGGCATAAACAGCCAGCCGGGCATCTCCTCGTTTTCCAGCAGCCGGTAAGCCGCTTCGATATCGATATCCGCCAGCACATCCAGTATCAGCGGCGTCGAGAGGAACCCTGTCCCCAGCCGCCAGCCGTAATGCTCCAGCGCCTCCAACAGTCGCTTTTCCGCAAACCGGGTCTGCCTCTCATCCAGCAGCCCAAAGGCCAGCGGACGTACAAGCCTTGCCTGCCGGTCGGTGTCCAGGGTGAAGGCCGGCTTTTCGGACAGAGCCTGGTACGCCTTTTTGCAGCCGGTGCTGTAGTGGTGGAAATAGGCGGCCTCGTCCGGTTTTCCCAGTTCCGCCGCGATCTCCGCCATCAGGCCCAGCAGATAGGCGGTATAAGCGGTGGACTCCTCGGGATGCGGCGCCGCCATATCGGTCCATTTATTCGGATGGACGTCCGCAGGCTCCGCCCATTCGCCGTAGCTCTGCCCGGCATTCACGGCATATTTCTTTGCCTGTCCTTTCAGTCCCAAGGGCTTTGCCAGCAGGCCGGTCTTCCCGCACCGCCCGATCATAAACTGTGCATACCGCTTCATACGGTCGTAGTACTCGGCAAGAATTTCCCTGTCCCCGTACTGTTTCCAGAAGCGGTAGGGAATCAGGATGCCCGCGTCGGCCCATCCCACCGAGCCGTTCATCGTGTACATATAGGGATCAACGCCGCCGTAGGGCGCGATCTGCGGCAGACAGCCGTCTTCCCGCTGCCAGTCATAGAGGTCGCGCAGGTATTTCCGGGCAAAGGGCGCAAAATCAAACAGATAAGCCGCCGTTTCAAAGAAAATCTGCGCGTCTCCTGTCCATCCGTGGCGCTCTCGGGTGGGGCAGTCGGTGGGGATATCGGCGTGGTTGCCCTTGGCCGACCAGAGGGTCGCCTGCACGAATCTGTTCAGCAGCTCGTTGGAGCTTTCAAAGGTCCCGGTCTGCGCCATATCGGAATAGACCGCAACGGCGGTGAAATCCTCCGGCTCAAACGGAACATCCGTCTCGACCAGTACATACTGAAAACCGAAGATGGCAAAAGTCGTTTTATAGTGGTTTTCGCCCTCTTTGCAGGTGTACTGCACCTGCTGCAGCGGGGTCGTGATCTTTTTACTGATACACTGGATGTTTTTCTGGGTAAACTCCCCGTTTTTGTCCAGCATCTCGCCGAACCGCAGCAAAATCTGCTGTCCCGCTTTCGCCTGCACCGTAAATTCCGCGTACCCGGCGATATTCTGCCCGAAATCCAGGACGGTTTTCCCGGCAGGGGTCATGAGCAGCCGGGGATGCAGCCGCTCATGTTCGGTGATGGGGACATTGTTTGACGCGGTGGGCGTTACGGGATGGGACGTCACCTTTGCCCAGCCTCCGAAGCTGGGGATGAGCGCCGCGTCCACGATCTCGCCGTCTTTGTTGTCCGCGAAACGGATCGGGCCGTCGTTGCTCCAATGCCAGCTGCCGTCGGTGGCGATCGTCTGCACCGTCCCGTCCGCCATGGTCAGCTCCAGCTGGGCGAGCAGCTTTGTCTCGGTGCCGTACTGGTTTTTCAGTCCCCATGCGCCGACGCTTCCCCGGTACCAGCCATCCGCCAGCCGGAAGGTAAGGGTATTTTCGCCCTCCTGCAGCAGCGCCGTCACGTCATAGGTCTGATACTGCACCCGTTTGCGGTAGTCGGTGATGCCGGGTGCCAGGAAGAAATTCCCGATCGGGTGTCCGTTCAGTTCGCCTGCATAAACGCCGCAGGCCGCCGCGTACAGCCGGGCTTTTGTCACCTTACCGGCCGAAAACGATTTCCGGAAACAGTCGGCGGGGTAACGCTTTTTCTTATTGACCTTATAGTCTCCGGCAATCCACTGCGCCTGCCAGTCGGCCTTTTCCAGCAACCCCAGTTCAAACCACGCTTCCTCTGACCAGGGGCCTGCCTGTCCTTCTTCGTCCCACAGCTGCACCTGCCAGCATACCCGGCTGCGGCTTTTCAGCTTCTCTCCTGTGTATGTTGCCCGCATGGTGCCGCCGTTTATTTTCCCGCTGTCCCACAGAGTTTGGCCGCTCTCGTCCCGGCAGAGAATCCGGTAAGCCGTTTGGGTCAGGCCGTCTGTACAGTTCCAAAAAAGCCGGGGCGCGGCGATGTCGATGCCCAGCGGATTATAGAGGTATTCGGTTTTTAAACGGATGGCTTTCATATCATCCCTCCAGCTGCAGGTCGGCTTTCCCTGCCTCCAATACCTTCACATAGCAGATACAGGCGCCGTCCAGCATCTCGATGCGGCTCTCGCAGGGCAGGCTGCAGATAACCTTCTTCGGGACAAAAGGACAGAAGACCTTTGACTCCTGACCGGATTTTGCCATGAAGGAGATGCTGACCCTGTTTGCGCTTTCCGCATAGTGATAGCTTTCCAGTTCACCGGCTGTCTCCATCGGATAAGCCCGGCAGAGAGATGTGAAGTTGGGGTCACGGTCCATCCCGGGATGGTATTCGCAGTAGGTATCGCCCCAGAGGTTTTGCTCCAGAATTCCGTTCATATGGCGGATCAGGTCGTTGGTGAAATCTCTGGACGGGAACGCGCCCCATTCGCCGACGATGACCGGCAGGTTCAGCCGCTGCTGGCTTGCCCGTTTGCCGGCGTAAAGCCGCTCGACGTTTTCCTTGCTGAAGCTGTCGTACCGGTCGGAGTCGACGACCGAATCATAGCCGTGCGGCGCGTAGATCTGCGCGGTTTCCAGCCGTTCCAGGCCGGTGGTCATATCGGTGCTGCAGTAGATGTTGCCGCCGGTAACGACTGCCTTGTCGCTGTATTTGCGGATGGCCCTTTCCATCCGACGGTAAAAGTCCATCAGGGTCGTGCGGTCAAAGTCCATAAACCGTGCGCCGACCAGCCCGATAAATTCCACCGCCTGCTCGGGCGGAATGGCTTCCGGTCTGTTCAGGTCAAAGGCAGGGTTTTTCTGCATCATCTGCACCGTCGCCGCACCAAAAGCTTCCCGGGCAAGGCTGCCCATAAACGGCTCGTTCATCGGCTCAAAACCGATCACGTTGTCACAGTCGGCAAATACCCGGGCGATCTCCTCCCACATGGCGGTGTAATGGTCCAAAAGCCCCACCCCGTCCGCAGCCGGTTTATTGGCCCAGAAATTGTCGGCTGCACGGATGATGGCGTCGCTTTGCAGGTAGGCTTCATACCACAGCTTACAGCTATCCGGATGGGGCAGTCCTTCGTCGAGACAGGCCCAGTCGGGTGCGCCGTCGATAAACTTCTGGGCGAACAGGTCCTGATGCATATCCAGCATGATATAGAGTCCGTACTGCTCTGCCGTCCGGACGATCTCTTTTACGCGATGCAGATAATCCGCGTCGATTTTCCCCGGCTCCGGTTCCGCGCCGTCCCAAAAGATACCAAGGCGCAGCAGATTAAAGCCCATATTCCGAAAATAGGGGAAATCCTTTTCCAGTTCCGGGTAAAAATGGCCGTTTTCCCGGCTTCTGCAGAGGACATTGAGGCCGTGCAGGAGCACCTCTTTGCCGCTTTCATTGTAAAACCGTTTGTCTTTGAGGATGATTTTTTCCATGATGATGACCTCCTGTCAAATACTTTAGGGAAACTCTGCTCTATTCGACTTTCTATTCCCTCGGGAACGGAATCATCAGGTTATCGAAAAAGTCTCAAAAGTGTATAGCAGATACTTTCCGAGAGAGTATTTTTGCATATTTCTTTGAGAGTTTCCCTGATGTGTCATCCTGAACGTAGTAGATGTCCACCGGACATCTAGGATCATATGCGCTTATGAAATCGTACTAGCTTTCTTTTTGGGTACATAGTCAA
>CAMAJC010000032.1 GCA_945835425.1 uncultured Clostridia bacterium | reverse complement strand
CGATCACCTCTTCGTAGCCCAAACTCCGAAAGACGATGAGGTCGTCGGTCTGCACCGAGGTGATGCCGCAGCGGTTCAGTTCCCGCACGGCGCTGCGGATCATCCGCTTGACGTCGGCGCGGTTCGGCTGCGGGATATGGCGATAAACCCAGGTCATGGCGTTGTCGCGGAAGATGCCGTTCGGGACGCCCTGCGCATCCAGGTCGAAATGGCCGCCCTCCGGCTGCTCCTCGTCTCCGCGCAGGCCCATCAGCTCCAGGGCTTTGGAATTGATGACCATGCAGTGCCCGCAGCAGCGGACGATGCAAACCGGTCGGTCAGACGATATTTTATCCAGATCGTACCGGGTCGGAATCTCGTGCGCACCGGCAAAATAGTCCTGGTTCCAGCCGCGGCCCATGACCCAGGCTCCCTCCGGGAAATCATGCGCCGCCATAAACGCCCGCATCCCGTCCTGCAGCTCCGCCAGCGACCCTGTATGGGCCGAGAGATCGCAGCACTCCATCGCGTAGCCGTAGTTTAACAGGTGCATATGGGAATCGTTAAACCCGGCGCAGACAAATTTCCCCTGCAGGTCGAGTACTGCGTCCCCGTCCTGCCGGTTTTTCAGCAGCTGTTCATTGCTCCCGGCCTCCGCAAACCGTCCGTTTTCGACGGAAAAAGCCTCGCACAGCGGCAGCTGTCCCGTAAACACCGCGCCGTTTGTATAAATCGTCTTCATTTTCAGTCCCCTTCTCCGCAAAATCCTGCTTTCATTGTACCCGCGCGGCAGGCGCTTGTCAAGGCGTTTATGAGGCCGGTTGTTTCATAAAAACTGAACATTCTTGGACAAAATTCCACTTTTGTCTATTGACAATTAGATAACAAGGGTTTAAAGTTAAGGTATAATAGGTTAAATTATAAACATTTGCCTATATATTTGCCTGTTCCGCATGGGCGGTGCAGGAAACGAGGAGTCCTCTTATGAAAGCACTGATCCTCTCCTGCGGTACCGGCGGCGGACACAACGATGCCGGACGCGGGATCGCCGAGGGCCTGACCGAACGGGGTCACGAGGCTGTCTTTTTGAACCAGTATCTGGGGCTGGCGGGCAAGCAGGTCGACCAGCTGATCTGCAGCATATACATGAACACAATCACCCGCCATCCCCATGCATTCCCGGTGGTTTACGGCATCGGACGGGGCGTCAGCTCGGCCCTGCACCCGCTCCATATCCAGTCGCCGATCTATTTTGCCAACAGCCGCAAGCTGGCGGACATTCTGGGGAGCCTCATTTACCGGGAGCAGTTCGACGTGGTTCTGATGCCGCACCTCTACCCGGCCGAGACGATGACCGCCCTGAAACGGCGCGGGTTCCCGCTGCCGCCCACCATCGCCGTCGCGACCGACCACACCTCCATCCCCTTCTGGGAGGAGACCGACTGCGACTGGTACGTCACGGCGGACGAGGGCACTTCCCGCGATTTTGTAAGACGCGGCGTCCCGGAGGAGAAGCTGCTTCCCTTCGGCATCCCGGCGCCTTTGGGATTCTGCCCGCCGGAAAACCGGGAGGCGCTGCGGGCAGAGTTGGGATTTTCGCCGGATAAACGGTACATCCTGTTGATGAGCGGCAGCATGGGCGCCGGGGACATCGAAGGGTTTATCCGCAGCCTCCGGGCGCAGATGGACGAAAAGACCTGTCTGCTGGCCGTATGCGGCAAGAATGAACAGCTGCGGGAACGGCTGACCCTTTTGTACCACAATGACAAACAGGTGACGGTCTTCGGCTACATGACCGAAACCGCCCGGTATATGCAGGCCTGCGACCTGCTCTTTACCAAGCCCGGCGGCCTCAGCACCACCGAAGCTGCCCTATGCCGGATCCCGACCGTCCTTTTACCGGGTATCTCCCAGTGCGAGGAGGCAAACCGGCAATTTTTCCTGAGAAACCGGATCGCCTGCCAGGGCAAAGATGATGCGCAGCGGATTTCCCGCGGTTTAAAGCTGCTGGAGCCTGTGCCCGCAGCCGCCATGCGCCGCCGTCAGCAGGAGGTTTTCCCCGACAATCCAGCCCGCGCCATTGCAGCTTTTGCAGAAAGGACAGTGATGGAAAATGACGGAGCTGTTAACGCCCATGACTTCCTATGAGTGGCATGTGACCATCTTTTTTACCGCCGCCGGGTATCTCTGCGGCAGTTTTCTCAGCGCGTATTTCCTTCCCCTCTGGCTCTGCCATGTGGACGTGACCGACGGCACCCGCGACAAAAACCCCGGCGCCGCCAACGCCTTTATGAAAGCAGGGATTCCCTGCGGGATTCTGGTGCTGCTGTGTGAGCTTGGAAAAGGCTTGCTGCCGGTTCTAGCAGCGGCAAAGTATCTGCCCATAACCCGTCCGGGATTTTTCCTCATCATGCTGGCGCCGGTCATCGGCCACGGCTGGTCCTGCTTTTACGGCGGCAGCGGCGGAAAAGCGATCGCGGTATCCTTTGGGGTGCTGATCGGACTGCTGCCGGAGATGCGACCGCTGGCGCTGCTGATCTTCTTTTACCTGTTCTTTTCGCTGATCCTCAAAATCCCGTCCCACTCCAGGCGGACGGTCGTCACCTTTACCTGCTGGCTGGGGTCGATGTGCTTTCTGCTGCATCAGCCGGTGCTGCTGGCCGGATGCTTCGGAATCGCCGCCATCGTCATCTACAAGCATATGAGGGCAAGCCATCTGGAACAGCAGGCACGCGCTCCGGAGGAAAAAACTGTATAAACACATAAACCCGGACAGAGACACGCACGCCGCTTGCCTCCGTCCGGGTTTTATTATGTAACAAATTACCGCAGATTGTTTTCCTTATAAATGCGCGTCGATCTTTTTGATCCATTTCCCGCTCTTTAAGCGGCCGATGCACCAGACCGCCTTGATGATCTGGTCAATGCGGATGCAGATGTAAATCCAGAAGGCCGGCAGCTTCCAGACAAAGCCCGCGAGACATCCCAGCGGAATCGAAACGACCCACAAAAACAGAATATCCGCGACCATCAAAAACTTGGTGTCGCCGCCGCCGCGCAGCACGCCTTTGGTCAGAATCGAGTTCATCGCCTGGAAGAAGACGATGACGGCGACCGCGTCCATCAGCTGGAACGCGATTTCCCGCGTCTCCTGGGTGATGTTGTAGAAACTGATGATCGGGTCGGCAATAAACAGAATCAGCACGGCTGCAAACAGCCCGAAGATCGCGCCCATGGCCAGGAAGGTGTAGCCCTGGTCCTGGGCCTCTTTGACCTTGCCTTCGCCGAGGGTGTGGCCGGTGATGATCGAGGAGGCGTTGGACATGCCCTGGATGACGACGGTGGACAGCTGCATCGTGACGGCCGCAATCGAGTTGGCCGAAACAAAGCTGGAGCCGAGCCGGCCGTAGACCATGGCGACCGCCGTATTGCCCAGGCCCAGCAGCCCGTCGCTGACCAGAACCGGGATGGAAATGCGGATATAGTCCCGCAGGATGTCGCCGCACTTGCAGAAAAAGTCCTTCACCCGGTAAGCGACCGTCTTGTCCACAAACCAGAAGTAGCCGCAGATGATCGCAAACTCGAAAATGCGCGAGATCAGCGTGCCCAGAGCCGCGCCTGCGACGCCCATGGCCGGTGCGCCGAAATGGCCGAAAATAAAGGTATAGTTGGCGCCGACGTTGATGAAAAAGGCGCCGATGGAGGTGTACAGCGGGATTTTGACCTTGCCGATGGAGCGCAGGACGATGGTCGTCGTCAGGGACAGGCCCAGCAGCAGGAAACAGGGAATCGACCAGCGGTAATAGCGGATGCCCTCGGCGATAACGTCCGGTTCATTGGTGTACAGGCTCATCAAAAATCCCGGCGCGACGATGGCCGCGATGGTGAAAACCGCGCCCAGGCTCAGCAGCAGCCGGTACATGATCGTGATGGTCTTTTTCAGGGACGGGATGTCCTTCATGCCGTAATACCGGGCGGTGAGCACCGACGCGCCCATCCCCATGCCCATGCAGAAAATCTGGAACAGGGAGAAAATCTGGTTGGCCTGGGACGCGGCGGACATGGCCACCTCGCCGAGTTTGCCGAGCATGATGTTGTCCATCATATTGACGCCGATGGTGATCAGGCTCTGCAGGGTGATGGGCAGAGCGATCATGACCACTTTTCTGTAGAAGCTTTTGTCCTTGACAAAAATCTGCACGGGACAGTCATCCTTTCTTTGGAGGGAATTTTCCTCATCTTTACAAAATTCTTACAATATATAGTATACAATGTAAGAGACTCCCTGTCAAGTGGAAGGGGCTAACAGTTTATCTGCCCAGGCGCCAGTCAGTCCTTCACACTCTTTTTACGAGAATCGGCGGCGCTTTTGCTTTACTTTCACCGCCGGGCATGGTATACTGAGTTTATATGTAACCTCAAGTAAAAGGATGATCTTATGAAATGCAAACGACTGGCCGCCATGCTGCTGGCAGGCGCCCTATCGATCTTTACACTCAGCGGATGCTTCGGCATCGAAATCGGAACCGGCGGAGAAACGGCTTCTTCCCCTGCGGTCATCTGCCGGGTCGGCACGGCCCAGCCGCTCACCGGCGAGCTGTTTCCGGGATTTGACTGCAGCGGCGCCGACCGCGACCTGCAAAGCCTTATCCACGGCGCGGAAAACGTCACCGTCGTCACCGAAAACGCCTACGCCGTCAACGCCTCGGTCATCAGCGCCAGCTCGGTCACGGAAGGCGCCGACGGCTCCCGCACCTATACCTATACCCTGACAGGCGGGCTTTTCTTCAGCGACGGCAGCCCGCTGACCGCAAAGGACTATGTCTTTTCGGTCCTGCTCCGGAGCAGCGAAGCTTTTAAGGAACTGGGCGGCGACAACACCGCTTACCGTGCCCTCAGCGGCTATGAAGCGTACGCATCCGGGGAAAGCGCCGAGTTTGCCGGTGTGCGGCTGCTGTCGGACAGCAAATTCTCCCTGACCATCGACCGGGACAGCCTGCCCAGCTATCAGGAGATGCTGCTGACCCAGGTGTATCCCCTGCCGATGGCTGTTCTGGCGCCGGACGCCGAACTGACCGACGACGGCAGCGGCGCGGCGATCACCGGACTGACGGCCGAGTCCCTGCGGGAGACGCTGGAAGGTGCGGAAGGCTACCGCTGCTATCCGACCGTTACGGCCGGACCGTATATGCTCACCGGCATCGAAGGTGGGGTCTATACCCTCGCGGTCAACCCCTATTATGCCGGCGGTTACTACAAGCGCCAGCCTTCGGTCAAGAATATGACCGTCGAGACCGCCGACCTGTCGGATGGCGATGCATACGACCTGATCGTCGGCGTCACCGGCAAGAGCGACCTCGATCTGGCAATGAAGCTCCTTTCCGCCGATGAGATGGCAGGAAGCCTCAGCTATGACAGCATGGTCGTCAGCAGCCTCGCTTTCGGCGACGATGTCTCCGCCGAAATCCGCCAGGCCCTCAGCAAAATGATCGACGTGCAGGACGCATCCGAACAGCTGGCAGGCCACTGGGGTCAGGAAGCCCTGGGCAATATCCCGCTCGCCTCCTCCCTCTATCAGTCCAGCTACGGTTCCCTCTCGCAGCTGCGCGGCGGCGCCGACCCGATCGGCGCGGAACAGCTGCTCAAAAAAGCCGGGGACGGCGAACCGATCGTTCTGACCTATGCCTATGACCCGAAAAACGCCGAGGCTGTGGCGGTGCTGGATATCCTCAAACAGGCGGACGCGCAGCAGTCGCTGCTGACCATCGTCCCGCAGCAGACCACCGACCCCGATATCGTCGCACTGGCCGACCTTCATTATGAAAAGGTGCAGTACGGCAAGGACTGGGGACCCTGGGTGGATTTAAACGGCAGCTCGATGGAGGAGGCCGCCCTTGATCTGCAGAATACGGCCTATTTCCCCTATTCCGACCGGTTTGGGGACAAGCTGCTGGAGTTTGAGGAGCAGTATCTGGAGCAGCTGCCCAGCCTGCCGCTGGCGGTCTACGAGGCCTACGACCTGTACGGCAAGCGGCTGATCGGTTATCGGGATGTCAATATCTACGATGACTGGACGGTTTGGATCCAGTATTCACGGATCGTCGATCTGAGCACGGTGCGGGAAAATACGGAAGGATAATTTCGGGCGCTTTGCGGAAACGCAGGGCGCTTTTTTCCTGTCCATAACACAATCAGATGTTTTGGCTTTCGACTGTAGCGGCGACCTGCGGTCGCCAACGATATAGAAACAATGTCTATTTATGTTTCACGCAGATAATCTGTGCAAAACCGGTGGCGACCGCAGGTCGCCGCTACAACACCGGAGAATACTTTAGACAAACTAAGTGCATGATCAGCTGTATTCAGACAGAATTAAATCCGTTCGCGCCAGCGAACACCTTCACTCCACTCTCCGCTCTCCACTCTTTATTCTCCGCTCTTCACACTTTCAAAATTTCCCTCTTTTTGCTGAAAATTTCTTGTTTTTCCGGTGTTTTTTTGATATAATAATAAGTATAATCCTTGCCTAGCAGCAGAAAGCCGGTGCATATATGAAAATCGAAACTGGACGCGGGAGTTTCACCTTCCGCTGCCTGTCAGCCGGGCAGTTCGTCGGCAAAGAGGGCTGGGTCCATCCCCACGGGAAGGCCGGTACCTTTGAAATCATCTATATGCTGCAGGGTGAGCTTTCGATGCAGGAGGGCCTGTCGCCCTATAAGGCAGGACCGGGCGAGGTGCTGGTGCTGTCCGCCGATCTGCCGCGGTTCGGGATGACCCCCAGCGATAAAAAGATTTCCTTTTACTGGGCGGACTTTGAGACCAGCGACCCGGACGCGCTGGGACTGCAGGTGTCCTGCAAAATAAAGACGGAAAACGGCACCCTTGAAACACTGTTCAGGCAGCTTTTGATGTTCAAGGGCCGCGGCGATTACCCGGAAGAAGCGGCGGATTACGCGGCGATGCTGCTGCTCAGCGAAACGGCCATGGTCCAGAAAAACGCGGCGCTCCGCTGCCCGAAGGTGCTGCGGGACATCACCGAGTGGATCCGGCTGAACATCTGCTCGCCGATCACGGCAGCGGAGGTCGGCTCGCGGTTTAATTACAATCCCGATTACCTGACCGCGCTGTTTAAGGAGTACTTCGGCATCGGGCTGAAGGAATATATCAATGAACAGAAACTGAAAAAGGCGGAGGAGTACCTGCGCACGACCGACTGTCCCATCAAGGAAATCGCGGCCATGCTGGGTTTTTCCAGCGCCAACAAGTTTATCAAATATTTCAGCTACCACAAAGGCGTTTCCCCTGCCCGTTACCGCCAGGGGTATTATAACCAGAAGATGTGAGGCATCCGCGCGCAGGTTTTGACAAAATGCCCGCGAAAAAACGGTTGACAAGCCCACCTCATTTTGGTATAATGTTCATGTTGCGGCACGTGCGTGCCGGACATCCCTTGCTCCGGTGAGAGACCGGAGCCGTAAAGACCAAAAGGAGGTGCTCATATCATGGCAAAACTGAATGAAAACTACGAGGCAGTCGTAATCTTCAGCATGAAGCAGGGTGAGGAGTCCATCAAGGAGTCTGTGGAGAAGTTCGCAGCTCTGATCCGCGACAACGGCAATCTGGAGTCCGTGGACGAATGGGGCAAGAGAACCCTCGCTTACGAAATCAACGACGAGGCCGAGGGCTACTACGTCCTCTACACTTTCAACTGCGTTCCCTCTTTCCCCTACGAGCTGGAAAGAAAACTGAGAATTGCTGACAACGTCCTGCGCTCTCTGGTTGTCACCAGAGTATAATTTGGAGGGATCCAAATGTTAAACCGCATCATTCTGATGGGCAGACTTGTAGCCGACCCGGAACTGAGACAGACCCCGAATGGCATCTCGGTAGCGACCTTCCGCATTGCGGTCGACCGCAACTACCAGAGCAAGAATTCGAACGAAAGACAGACTGATTTTATCAGCTGTGTGGCGTGGCGTCAGACCGGCGAGTTTATCTCCCGCTACTTCGCAAAGGGACGGATGATCGCTGTTGAAGGCAGCCTCCAGACCAGAAGCTACGAGGATAAGACCGGCGCAAAACGCACTGCTTATGATGTCGTTGTTGACCAGGCCTATTTTGCAGATTCCCGTCCGGGCGGCGCTCAGGGCGGCAATTACCAGGCAGAGGGCAATTCCTACGGCGGCTACGGCGCTGCTCCCCAGCAGTCCGCTCCCCGTTTTGAAGAACCTCAGCGCGGACAGAGCCTGTCGGTCGGCAGCTTTGGCGGTTTTGAAGAGCTGGACACCGACGACGGTGATCTCCCGTTCTAAATTGATTTCGTAAATTTTGCTGAAAGGAGCCTAGACTCATGGAAAGAAATAACCGTGGCAGAAAGCCCCGCAGAAAAGTCTGCGCTTTCTGTGTTGATAAAGTCGAGAACATCGATTACAAGACCATCGGCAAATACAGCCGCAAGGTTCTGTCTGAGAGAGCGAAAATCATCCCCAGACGTGTAACCGGTACCTGCGCAAGACATCAGCGTCAGCTGACCGTCGCTGTAAAGCGCGCCCGTATCATTGCGCTGCTGCCCTTCGTCAACGACTAATTCGTAACGAAAATGCCCTGCTGTGGAAACACAGCAGGGTTTTTGTTTTATTCAGCGTCTGCGGTACCGCTGCTGGTTCTGCGGGGTCTTATCGGTCGGTTCGACCAGCTTTGAGCCGTCATCGCCCTGCGCATAAGCAAAAAACATACCGCCGAGCCGGGTACGGTCGCCGCGCGGAATCCGGTTCCATTCAAATCCGCGGAACAAATCCCGCACCATGAAGATTTCTCCCGGTTTCAGTTCGTTTTCCACCATCTCGCACGCTTCTTTGAGTAACTGCTGCAGATTTGTCATAATGGATCGCTCCTTTTATCTTATTTAGCTAGTAGCTTGTAGCTAGTAGCTACTATAGATATAGTACCACACACGCCCTGCCTTGTCAAGGATTTTTTTCATTTTTTTCGCAAATTTTTGCAAGAAAAAAACCTCGCCGGAGCGAGGGAAAATCAGCCGTACCATGTGTACGATATCACCAGGCAAAGCGGTATGCTACTTTGCCGTTATTGCGCAGTAAGGGCCAGGAATACTTCTTTTGCCTGGTCGAGGTGGGTCGTGCTGCCGACGATGAAGATGCCGTATTCGCCGCTGCCGTAGATTGCGTCGAGGGCAGGGCTGCTGATCTTCACGCCGCAGGCAGGCGTCCATTCACCGGTCGGGTTGCCGTCGGTGTCGACCATCTCATAGGAAAGCGTCTCGCCGAACCGGGCGATTTCCTCCTCGGTGAAGATTTCATCAAGCAAATAGAACAGGTCGCTGTGGGCGTTGCGGGCAGCGTTTCTCTCATCGCAGATCATGATGTCCAGTTCCTTGGTCGCGGCTCTGGCGGTCACCTGCATAATTGCGGCGCCGTAAGCCGTGCCGTCGATATCGTCCGAGCCCATGCTAATGGCCTCGACGGTAACAGGCGTCTCGCCCTCTGCCCAATCGGGATGGGCAGCAAATAATTCGTCCGAAAATGCCTGCAGGCTTTCATCCGCCACATAGCTGTTGCAGACGCTCACATACATCGAGGCGGTCGCTTCTGTCTCTCCGCCGCCGCAGGAAGCAAACAGGGCCATACTCATAACAGCCGCGATGCCCAAAGCCAATATTTTTCTTACCTTTTTCATCTTCCATTCCTCTTTTCTCTGTCGTCTGTAGGTCGTGACTGACCAGTCGGTCTATATATATATTATTATAACAAACCGCCTGAAAGGAGGGGTGAACGGAAAATAAAAAGGAAGATGAATAATTGTTACATGGATGAAAACAATCAGGTAAAAGATCAGTATTTGGTTAGATTATTTTCCTCATGACAAAATTGCGCAGGTACAGCCCGTCGCGCTCGACCAGCTGCGGCTTTACCACCTGATAACCGCGATTTTCAAAGAACAGCCGGGCGGTGATGGAGGCATGGGTCGTGACGGTGGAAAAGGTGTGCATCCGCTCCAGCCGGTCGCAGAGGGCGGTTGCAATCCCCTGCCTCTGATAATCTTTATGCACATACAGCCGGTCAAGATACCCGGACGCGTCGATGTCCCCGAAGCCGACGATCCTGCCGTCTGCCACGGCTATGAGCGTATTGTGCTCCAGAAAGGAACGGTTCCAGCGCTCCAAGTCCACATGCCCGGTCCATGCGTCCAGCTGTTCCGGCGGATAATCCTTTTTGCAGACGGCGTGCACCGTTTCGACAAAAAGCTGCGCTATTTCCGCACAATCGGCAGGGGTGTATTGGCGGATTTGGATATTATTTATATGGTTAGAATAATTGTCCATGATAGGATATCTCCTCTTTTGGAAAATGTGGTTAATCACTGGCGTAAATCTATTTTTGTCCACAAAAAAACTCCACTGCTTTCGCAGTAGACATATAGATTGTGCTGATTTAGCGACGGCCACAGGCCGCCGCATTTTTTATCTCGCTTGGGTAGGATAGTCGAAATTTGTTGCCTTGGTGTAAGTCCAAGTCGCTAAAAACGTGCCGCCGGCACGTTTTTCAGCAGAGTTTACCTTT